>NZ_WKZG01000010.1:0-127934 GCF_009679665.1 Faecalibacterium sp. BIOML-A4
TACACCAAGTGGTGCGAGGATAATCTGGAATCGCCTGTTCCGCAAAAGAAGTTCAGCCAGTTCCTGCTGAAAAATGCCGGGAAGTATGGCCTGACCTTTTCCAAGCACATCGAGGGAAAATACCGCGGCTTCCGGGGCGTATGCGTCCACCCCGCCTTTGCTGCGGCATAAAACACACGAAAAGTGAAATTCTCCCGCCCCACGCGCCCCAAATCAGTGGTTTCGACTTGTTATCGCTGTTTTCTTAGGGCGCGTATCTACCCTTTCCGGGCGGATGCGGGGCGGCAACACGCCCTTCGGGGCGGGAAAGAAACTAAGATGCGCCCCAAAAGGGCGCGTACAATCCAGTCATGCGCCCTGTAAAACCAACATAGAAAGGTACTTTTGTGTAGTTTGGGGCGCATGGGGCGCGTAAATTCAAGTTCTCGCACTTTTTTAGGCTGCTGCTTCGGGTCAGGAGCGGCAGACCCTTACATATTTACCGGCCCATAAGGTTGCCGCTCAACCGGAGCTGCACCGGGTCTGGAGAAGTGCAAAGGAGACATGCCTATGACGAATGTCCGCAAAAATTCCGCCAAACTGACCCGTGAGGACTTGAAAATCGCGCCCGAATCCCCTACAATGAAATTGTCCGAAACCCCTGCCGTAGAACCTTCTGACCAGACCAGCAAAACCGTCCGACACGCCCCGCTCGTTTACCGGGTGGAGGAGATTGCCCAACTGTTGGCGATTTCCAACCGTGCTGCGTACAATCTGTGCAACACCACGAAAGACTTCAAGGTGATCCGCCTCGGTACCAGCATCCGGGTAAGCAAGCAGAGCTTTGACGATTGGTTTGCAGCGGTCTGAGGGAGGGAACATCTATGGCATCTATTATGAAACGTGGCAACACGTATTCCGTCCGATACAACTACAAAGATCATGCTGGCAAGCCCTGCAAGGGCTGGGAAACCTTCAAGACCAAGGCCGAAGCGCAGGAGCGCAAGATCACGGTGGAGAAGGAACTGCTGGACGGCACCTTCCTCGTGCCCGACACCATGACGGTCGAGGAGATGCTGTACAAGTGGATCCCCATTCAGTCCAGCAAACACAAGTGGTCTCCCAAGACCTACACCCAATCTGTGGCGATGGTGCAGAACCTCATCGTGCCGTATATCGGAAAGCGGAAGGTGCAAGACCTCCGCACCTACGACATTGAGCAGTTCTACGCCACCCTGAGCCAGACCCCTTGCGGCCAGTACGTTCACGGCGAAAAGCAGGAGCTGACGGAAAATCAGAAGAAACGGCTGTTATCCAGCACGTCCATTCACGAAGTCCACACGCTCCTGAAGACCGCCTTTTCGTATGCCGTTGACTGGGATCTGATTCACAAATCGCCTACTCCCCGTGAAGCCCCCAAGATCAACACCGAAGAACGCACCATCTGGGATGAGCGCACCATGTTGGCGGCGCTGCAGACCATCGAGAACCCCGCTCTGCATCTGGCGGTGCACATGAGCATGATCCTCTCGCTCCGTGAGGGCGAGATCCTCGGCTTGCAGCCGGAAGACCTCGACTTTGATGCAGCAGACGGACGGGGAACCATCTCGGTGAACAAAGCTCTGCAGCGTGCCGACAAGGTTGCCTTGTCCAAGATCGACCCCACCCAGATCTACCACACCTTCCCGGACAGACGGGAGGGGAGTAAGTCCTCGCTGATCCTTAAGCGGACTAAGACCAAAAAGTCCAACCGCATCCTGTACATGACCAAGCCCTTGAAAGAGGAGCTTCTGGCATGGCTGGAAAAGATGAAGCAGGACGAGCAGAGCGCCCCGGAAAAGTACAGCAACTGCGGTCAGCTGTTCCGCTTACCAGACGGCTTACCCATTGCCCCGGACGTTCTGACCAAGTGGTACCGTATGTGGCGGGCAGAGCACCCGGAGTTTGAGAAGATCGTGTTCCACGGTCTGCGCCACTCCAGTGCCACCTACCAGCTGCTGCAATCTGGCGGTGACTTCAAATCGGTGCAGGGCAACACCGGCCATGCAACCGCCACCGTCCTGATGGACACCTACGCTCACACGCAGGACAAGCCCCGGTTGGAGTTGACCGAGAAGATCGAAGCCGACTTCTACTCGCAGGACGTAGCAGGTGCAAAGCCGCAGGAACCCCCGGAAAACAAAACGCCGGTGGCAACAAAAATCACGGGTAAAATGATCCTTGAAGCCATCCGGCAGATGGACGCAGAGGAGCGCCGCGAGCTGACGCGGGTACTCTTCGCGTAAAAGATTCTTTTTTGTGCAGCGAAATACACGCTGTGCAAGCGATGTAAAGATTTCATGGCTTTTTTGTAAAGTGTGCAGGAGATGTGCAAAAATGTGCAGCCCCTGCCAGAAAAACAAAAAAGCCATGAAATCTTTCGATCTCACGGCATTTTCTGGTGCGATGGAAGGGACTCGAACCCCCGGCCTACTGATTCGTAGCGCACGCCGGGCGATTCCCTCAATTTTTGGAAGTTACGTTTTAACGTCATTTCTTTGCGATACATCGCAGGTTTTGAACTTCGAGTTTCTGCACCCTTTGTCCGATTTTGCAACGATTTGCACCCTTTGCACGTTTTGAAACCGTGCAAAAACCGTGCACTCACTCCCGGACAAACTAAAAACCACTTCATCCGACAACGACTTGACGGCATTGGTTCGAGTGACCGCACACCAAAAATCAAGTCTTGGAGGATATGACTATGACAAAATTGCTTTCCTGCCGCTACAACATGGACACCAACCGGGTGGAAGCCCTGTTCGCGGATGGCACCACCGTTGTCATCGACTGCATTACCGTGGAGGACGAGTACGGCAACACCCCGGCACAGCGGGCAGAACTGGACTGGCTGCTGTATAATAAGCCCTTGGAGTACGCACAGATGGTGCTGAGAGGGGAGATGGAGCATTATCTTTCCCTCGGCTGTGACCACGGCAGGCTGGAAGATTGAGCCTTAGAAAACGCGCGGCAAAAATGCTAATCGCGCGGCGCGCGTTTTTATCGCTGACTTTTATTCAGGCAACATTGCACGCGTGCATTCCAGCGTGCGATTCCACTTTTCCGAAATTCAATCGTATTACAGTTTATTTTTACAGGTTCTCACTTTCACGTCGCACCTTCCCACGCATGAAGAATGCACGCCCGTGCGATCTTTGTTCGCGGTTTATTCGCGGTCAGCCGGATTTATTCGCGCTTTGTTCGCGCGATTGCGCGTTTTCAGCGTAAATTCAGCGTAAACCATGCCAAGTCAGCGTATTTTCAGCGTAAATCCCGGGAAGTCAGCGTAAATAACCATTTACCATATATAATAATGCCCGCCCACCTGTGGAAAGCCACAGTGGGCGGGCATTCTGCGTTTTCAGATGGACTGGAACCCTTTGCCGATGATCTCGCTGGAGTTGACAATGGTCAGAAAGGCCTCCGGGTCCTCCCGGCGCAGGAAATCCCGCAGCAGCCCTGCCTGCCGCCGGGTCAGCGCCACCATGATCATGGTGCGGGGCTCGCCGGTGTACACGCCGGTGGCGTTCTGCTGGGTCGCTGTGCGTCCCAGTGTTTCCGTAACGAAATGCCGGATGGGCTCCGGCCTTGAGGTGATGACCGTACACACCTTGCGGAGATTCAGGCTCTCGATGGCTGTATCAACGATGGTGCTGCGCCCGATGAGTCCCAGCACGCAGTACATCCCGGTCTGCGGGCCGTAGAGGTAAGCCGCAAACAGCACCGTGCCGATATCGCTGAGCAGCAGAGCCCTGCCGATCTCCACCTTGATGTACTTGTGCAGGATCATCGCCACGATCTCGGTGCCGCCGGTGGATGCCCCGATGTTGAATACGATGCCGCTGGCAATGGCAGGCAGCGCCACCGCAAAGCACAGCTCCAGCAGGGTATCATCCGTCAAAGGCTGGGTCATAGGAAACAGCTTTTCGCACATACTGGAATAAAAGCTGAGCATGAAGGAGGAGTACAGTGTCCAACCCATGGTCTTTATGCCCAGAAAGACGCAGCCCAGCACATCCAGCACCGCATTGGTGATCCACATAAAGGTGCTGACGCTCAGAGCCGGAAAGCAGGTGGCCAGAACGATGGAAAGACCGGTGGTGCCGCCAAATACAAAGTGGTTGGGCGCACAGTAAAAGTTCAGTGCTACTGCATAGATGATAAGTCCCAGATTCAGCAGTAGAAAAAAGCGTGCGCCGCTCCACAGCTGTGCCGGAGTCAGGTTTTTGCGCAGACCGTTCTTGATCGCTTCCATCTCAGTCCAGATGCTCCTTTACATCCATCAGCCGGGTGATGATGCAGTCTGCGGCGGACTGGTCCAGCGGCTCGCCGTGGCGGGGCTTCAGTGCCAGCACCTTCAGCCCTGCCGCCTTTGCGGAGGCAATGCCTGTGGGAGAATCCTCCACCGCAATGGCCTTGTCTGCCGTCAGCCCCAGAGCGTTCAGTGCCTTGAGATAGATGTCCGGCGCAGGCTTATGGGCGGCGCAGTCCTCGCCGCTGAAAGCAAAATCCACCATGGCTTTCAAGCCGCCCTCCGTGAGCATCTTCATGATATCCGGTGCTGCGCTGGAGGACGCCACCGCCACCTTCAGTCCACGGCTGCGGAGCGCATTCATCAGGGGCTCTGCCTGCGGGTCGGTAAGCTTGCCGTAGGGGGTGGGGCGAGCCTTGCGGTACTCCCGGTAAGCCATCAGCATCTCCTGACGGCGCACAGGGTCGTTGGGGACAATGGCTTCCCAGATGGCTTTTTCGTTGGAGCCGATGAAGTTGCCCTCCGGGATGGGGATGCCGTTTTCCAGCAGAAAGTTTTTACGGCGGTTCTCGTAGTAATATTCCGTATCTGCCAGCACCCCATCCATATCAAAAATCACTGCTTCAATCATTCTTCATTTCCCTCTTCATCAAAAAAGGGGAGGGGCAAGCCCCTCCCCCAAGCATGGGTCTATTGATCCCAGTCGATCGCTTAGTACTCCAGCTTCCACATATAGCGGCGCAGGGTCAGCGGATGCTGACGGACGTAGGACAGCTCCTCAGCATAGACGCGGAACACGGCGGTGTGCATCATCGGGTTGAAGTAGGTGATGACGCTGCTGTCCACAGCATTGCCCAGACCGTAATCCTTTGCATCCACAACAGTGGTCAGAGCATCGAAGCGGTGCAGGAAGGTCAGTGCGCGGGCATCCACGGGACGGGTCTTGCCGTCGTTCATCAGCAGGATGAAGGGCACGTCCTTGTCCACGATCTCGAAGGGGCCGTGGAAGAACTCGCCGCTGTGGAAGGAGCCGGAGTTGACCCACTGCATCTCCATCATCAGGCAGATGGAGGTGGAGTAAGCGACCTCCATGGAAGCGCCGCTGGACATGACGTAGACAACGGGAGCGTCCTTGTACTTCTCAGCGAACTCCTTGGCAGACTTGCGGGCAGAGTTGGCAGCGTTCTCGGCAGCCTCGAACACGTTGGTCAGGCCCTCGATCATCTTGTCGTACTTGTCGAAGCCTTCCACCTGCTGCAGGATCTCCACAGCCAGTGCCAGAACGTAGCCCATCTTCTCCAGCTTGGCAGCGTAGTTTGCCTCAAAGCCGTGAACGATGGTGTAGTCAGCTTCCTTGGTCAGGGCAGAACCGGCAGCGTGGGTAACGCTGACAACGGTTGCACCGGCAGCCTTTGCCACGCTGTTGGCCTTGACGGTCTCAGGGGTGCTGCCGCCCAGAGAAGCGGTGATGACCACGGTGGTGTCGCCCAGCCAATCGGGGGTATCGTAGTTGAACTCGTTGGCGGTGTAGTGTGCCACACGCAGCTTCTTGCTGCAGTTTGCCAGGAAGTACTTTGCGGGGTACAGCTCTGCCTTGGAAGCACCGCAGCCAACAAAGGCCACGTTCTCCACGTTGTGCTTTGCCACGATGTCTGCCACGATGGACTTGACGTTTGCCAGATCAATGTTATACATAATGCAATCCTCCAAATTATTTTTCTTTTTGTTCTGATGAATCACAAATTACAGGCGTACGGATATCTATGTAAGCCGGAAACCCGGTTACACCAACAGACCAAGGGCGTTGATGGCAACACCGCCCACGATGCAGATGCCCAGCAGCCAGCCGGTCTTGACCTTTTTGCGGATCAGGGTGTACATCAGCATCACGATGCCAAGGTTCAGAAGGTTCGGCAGAATGCTGTTCAGCACATCCTGCAGCACCAGACCGGTGCTTGCGAAGGTAATGGGGGTAGTCAAACCCACCATGCTTGCCACCATGGCACCAATGACCATCAGGCCTACGATGCCGCAGACGTACATCAACTTGTCCATCATGCCGCCGTTGAGCTTGGTCAGGTACTTGCTGCCCATGGTGTAGCCCAGCTTACCGGCAAACCATGTGACCAGCACAGAGGGGACGATGGAGATGATCATAGCCAGAATGGGGCCCAGAACGCTGCCCTGCTGTGCCAGAGAGATGCCCAGACCAAAAGCGATCAGGCGGACAGTGCCCTGGAAGAAGGAGTCGCCCACGCCGGACAGGGGGCCCATCAGCGAGGTCTTGACGGCGTTGATGGTCTCCGGGTTGAAGTTCTCACGGTCGGCGGCGTACTGCTCCTCCATGGAAGCAGCCAGACCCAGCGTAAAGGCACTGGTCTGGGGGGTGCAGTTGTAGAACGCCATCTCACGCTCGTAGGCTTCCTTTTTGTGCGCCAGCTGCTCGGGGTCGTTCTCGTTGGGGTACAGCTCGTCCAGCGTGGGAGCGATGCCGTACAAAAAGCCCATGTTCATCTGACGTTCGTAGTTCCAGGAGGCCTGAATGTTCAGGGAACGCCACATAAACTGGAAGTATTTCTTGAAGTCGCTGCGCTTTGCAGTCTTGGTTGCGTTGCTCATTTCAGCTTCCTCCTATCAAAGATCGTCATCTTCCAGCGGGTCGTAATCCGGGTTGGCAGCAGCTGCACCGGCAGCGGCTGCGGCGGGTGCGCCCTTGCCATACTTCAGACCGGTCAGGATCACAGCCAGAATTGCGGCGAAGATTGCCACAGCGGTAACATCCAGACCCAGATAACCCACAAAGAAGAAGCCCAACAGGAAGTAGACGGTCAGGTCGCGGTTGAGCATGGTGGACAGCAGCAGGGCAATACCGTAAGCGGTAAGGAACTTACTGCCGAGGTTCAGGCCATCGGTCAGCCATGCGGGGATGAAAGCCACGATCTTCTGCACCAGATCTGTGCCGAAGTAGACGGACAGGAAAATGGGGATGAAGTACATCAGGCTGTACAGCACTGTGCCCCAGACGATGTGCATACTCCATGCCTTGCGGAACTTGCCTTCTGCAATGGCGTGGTCGGCAACGTGGGTCAAGTTGGACAGGATGGTGCGCATCAGCACGCCCAGCATCTGGCCCAGAACAGCGATGGGGATGGCCAGCGCCAGTGCAGTCTCGGCAGAAGCATCGGTCAGGATGGCAAAAGCTGCGCAGATGATGGCAGCCATGTTCATGTCCGGGGGTGCGGCTGCGCCGATGTTCACGATGCCAAGGCTCATCAGCTCGATGGATGCGCCAAGGGTCAGGCCGGTCTGCAGATCACCCAGCAGCGCACCGACGATGGTGCAGGTGATGAGCGGACGCTCGAAGTTCATGCGGCCCAGAATGCGCGAGTCCAGAATACAGAACACGCCAACCAGACCCAGAAGCAATGCGGTAACAAACATGGGTCAAATCCTCCTTCTTATCTCCTTACGATCAGGTGTGATCGATGGGTACTACCTTAAAGGTGGGGGTCTGCTGGCTGTAGATCTTAATGCCCATATCCAGCAGCTTCTGGGTGTCTGCCTGCTCCTCCGGGGTCAGGAATACCGACTGGTCAAAGGCCTTGGAGCCGGGCTTATTTGCCACAGCGCCGTAGTTGATCTCTTTGATCTTGGGGTATGCCTGGCAGAACTTGAGCAGCGCAGCGGTGTTGCCGAAGATCATCATGATCTTCTCGTCCAGCTGCTCCACCTTTGGCATCTTGGCGATGGCCTTGTCCACCGTAAAGATGTTCACCCGGACACCGGCAGGCTTGCTTAGCAGCAGGGCGGACTTTTTCATCTCGTCGCTGGCAGCGTCATCGTCCACCACGATGATGCGCTGTGCGCCCACATGGCCGGTCCACGAGAATACCACCTGACCGTGCAGCAGGCGGTAGTCCAGACGTACTAATTTGATCATAGGTCATCCTCCTCATCTTGGGCTGCGTTTTTCAGCAGCAGGTTGCAATCAATGATCTGCGCCTTGGCATCTGCAATGCACTCGGCCAGTTCGTCCTGTGTCAGGGCTTCGTCGTTGGAAGCAAGGGTCAGCACCAGAGAAGCGTTCATGCCGCAGATCAGGTGCACCGCCGGATACTCCGGCAGAAGGGTCAGCATCTCGTTGTTCACGCTGCCGCCCATCACATCGGTCACGATGTACACAGCATCCTCTGCTGCAAAGCCCTCCAGCAGCCGGCGTGCCGCTACCGTGATAGGCTCGGTCTCATCCCGCAGGGTAGCAAGGGCATAAAGGTTCGGCAACTCACCAAGGATCATCTGCACGGTGTCCTTCATTCCGGCGGACAGCCCTCCGTGCGAAGCAAGAATGATTCGGTTCATACGCATCCACGACCTTTCTTGTGTTTCCTTCATCTCTTCGACGTCCGTGTCATCCTATTCGTTATAGACGTCATAATCGTCATGTACATAGTACCACATTTTGCACAGACGTCAAGAGGTTTTGTTAAAATAATCTCAGCTTTGGTAACGTGCACAAAGCCGAGCCGTCACATTTTTGCAGTTTCACCAATAACCCTCCGTAGAACGACAAAAAGAGCGTCTCTTCCGCACGGAAGAGACGCTCTTTTGAGGGAATGGATCTGCGCTTAAAACTCAAACATATACCGACTTCCAATATAATACTGCCGCCCGATGCACAGCGGGTGGTCATATTGGTCATGGAAGTAGGCGTTCAGATACAGCAGCGGCTCGCCCAGCGAAAGGTTGAGCAGCTGTGCCTGTTCTGCTGTGGCGCGAACTGCCTCTATACGCTGACGGCCGGTCGTCGCAGGACGCAGCCCGGAGATGTGCTCAATGGCGTCAAACATGGAAACATCATTGAGGTTCTCGCTCATCAGGTTCTTATAAGGCTCGTAGGGCAGGAACAGGTTCTCCAGAAAAACCGGCTGACCATCGGCGGTGCGCAGACGCTGGATATAGATGAGCAAGGCTTCCGGGCCTACATGGAAGAAGGCTTCCTCATCCTTACGCACCGGCACGATCTGACGGTTCAGCAGCCGGGCACCCGGCACCATACCGTTTTCTTTGCAGGTCTCCGTAAAACTGGCAGCATTTCTGCCGCTGGTAAACTTGCGATGGATGCGGGGCTTACTGACAAAGGTGCCGCGCCCCTGCATTTTGACCAGATACCCTTCGGCGCACAGTTCTTCCACGGCACGGCGCACCGTGATGCGGCTGACCGAATACTCCGCGCTCAGTTCCGGCTCCGGGGGGATCTTCTCATTGGTTTTGTACTTGCCGCTCTCGATCGCGGCACGAATGTCATCCTTTACCTGCTGGTAAAGCGGGACGACAGCACTATCATTGATCGCCATGAAATACCTCCCCCTCAAATTGAGCATATCGTTATAAACATTATATTCATCTTATGGCTATGATAGTGCATATTCCGCGAATTGTCAAGTAAAACTTGCAGTCAATTTTTTGTGCGAGGTAACGGATGCGCCCCGTTCTGCGCAGGGCACCCCATTTTCCAGTGCCCTGCCGGGAAGAATCCAAAGAGCGGCGGAACGCTCGTTGGCACACGACTTTGCTTGCAAAGTCTAGTGTGTTACACCTTGGTTCCGGCTGATGCGGAAAAGGGGCTGCGAGCGGCTCCGGCAAGCACCTGTTCTGCGGCAGAAGGATGCGCGGATGGGCGTGGCAGTTGACGGTCTTTGCCCACCCAGCGCAGGCTTGCAGAGGAACCAATGGTGTACGTTCTCCTTCCTGCCGCAGCAGCGTTTTTCCCCTATAAGGCGCAAGGCAAATGATCAACGTCTGTGCTTTCCCCGGTTGCCTGCAAGTGTCCCCGGTTTTAGCATTGCCGTTTTATAAAGAATCTTCTTTATCAGCTTTCTTTCATCTTCTGTCAGCTTATCGTAGTTGATGCCGATTGTCTTCAATGCCGTTCGGATTTTCTTTTCATCCGCAGACCCTTCAAGTTTCTGTGCATCCTCCAGTTCCTTCATCAGGTTGTCGATCATTGCACCATCCGAAGTGGTCTTGTCCTTGCGGTGTTCCGTCTTGATGTTCTTCAGGATAGCCACCAACTCGTCATACAAGACCCGACCAAAGTACTCATCTTCATCGATCTGCCCCAGCTTCAAGGTGCTCATGTATAGATCGTTTTCATCTGCTGCATACTTCTTTTTCAGCATTTGCCGGGTCGCTTCCAGACCAGCATTGAGGTTTTGAATGTTTGCGCTGACATATCCATCCACATAGATTTCCAGATCGGTCATGAACCGCCGGAAATTCTCATGCACGATCAGTTCGCACAGCAGCCGATGATTGAATCTTCCATTCCTTAATACGTCCACTGCGCCATCGCTCAGATGCAAGTCCGAAAGGACTGCATCTGGGCGTTTTTTGTTTTCCGTCACACCCAGCAGGTAGTCGGTGGTCACGTCATAGAACTCAGCCAGCGTTGTCACCGCATAAATGCTGAGATCGGTCACATCGTCGCTCTCATATTTCGACAGTGCCGATTTGGACAGACCCGTCTGCTCTGCCAGCGTTTCCAGCTTCAGATTCCGCTCCACACGCAGGTCTTTGAGCCGTTCTCCCAGTGTCAGCTTGATGTTCATGGTCGCACCTCCGATGTTTTTTGCACAGTATACCACTTCCAGCGGTTCCTGTCCATAAGCGTGGAATTTTGCAGTTTCTGCACCTGTTTTCCGACATTATGGATATACGGCACAGCGGCCATCGTGGTGCTATCCTATAGACAGAAAGAAAACATATTAACTCCCCAGCAGCGAACATATTAAGGGCTTCCCGCGAAAGCCCTCTGAAATATCTTTCATAACAGAACCTTGAGAACAGAATGACCGTCCGAACTGCCCAGACCGCCAAGACCTCCCATCGGGGGAGCGAGCGCCCTGCATGGGGCCGACACAGAGTCCAAAAAGATTTCCTGTCGGGAGGCAGCAAGGGAGACCGGCTTTGAACGTGGCAGGGATCAAAACGATCCGTGCCAAAACCAAAGGATGAAACGTGTATATCGCCATTTGGTGAGCCCTGCCCGTAAAAAGTGCATTTTTTTCACGGAAGAAGTTCGTACAACCTGTACGGTCTGTACTTGTACGCACCTGTACGGCAAGCCGAAACAAATTAAAACGTGTTATCGTTTATATTTTGGATTTCTGTACGCCGTACAGACCGTACGGGTTATTTGAAGTCCGTACAGATTTTTTGTACACCCCAAGAAGGAGCGTGATCTATGAAAGCCCAATACGGCATTTTAAGATTTAAAAAGTACAAGGGACCTGCCATCAGCCCCATCGAAGCCCACAACGAGCGCACCAAGGAGCAGTACGCCAGCAACCCGGATATCGACACGAGCCGGAGCCGCTACAACCTCCATTTGGTGCAGCCGCAGGGCAGGTACCGGGAGGAAGCTGACCGCATGATAGCCGCCGCCCACTGCCGTGTCCGCAAGGACAGCGTGCGAGTGGTGGAAGCACTCGTCACCGCCAGCCCGGAGTTTTTCAAAGGCAAGACGCACAGCGAAGTCAAGGCGTACTTTGCGTACGCCCTGAAATTTTTGGAGGGCAGACAGCGCCCGGATACCTTTCTCTCTGCCGTTGTCCACATGGACGAGAAAACGCCCCACCTGCACCTCTGCTTTGTGCCACTGACCCCTGACGGACGGCTGAGCGCCAAGGAGATCATCGGCAACCGCAAGAACCTTGTGAGGTGGCAGGACGAGTTCTGGCAGCACATGGTCAAGCAGTACCCGGAGCTGGAACGGGGTGAAAGCGCCAGCCAGACCGGGCGGGAGCACATCCCGCCCCGCATCTTCAAGGAGATGACCCAGCTGACCAAGCAGAAGGAGCAGTTGGATGCCCTGCTGGTGGGTATCAATCCCTTCAACGGCAAGAGCCGAGCGGCGGAGATCAGCAAGGTGCTGGACAGCTATATCCCCAATGTGGCACGGATGAAGGACCAGCTGCGAAAGTACAACGTAGCCTTCACCAAGACCTCCGCCGAAAACGAAAAGCTGAAAGAGAAGAACAAGACGCTCTCTGCCTCGCTGGACAAAGCGACGGAAGGGAGCGTCTTGAAGCGTCTGGAGGATGCCAAGCTGCGGCAGAACTATGAAGTCGCCCTGAAAACGCTGGACAGCATCCCGCCGGAGGTCATTCGATTTTATGAGAACCGCACGCAGGAGCCTGCGATGCGCCATGATAAGTAAGGAGCAATGCCTATGTGTAATGAAATGTACGAGAATGTGAAATCTTTGGATTATACGAAAAAATCCTTGCAGTCGGACTCGGATCCGGCTACAATGGAGGTGGTCACTCGAACCAATGCCGTCAAGTCTCCGACCAACAGCCCTGAGACCACAAAGCTGGTGTACACGGTAAAGGAGGTCGCGCAGATGCTGGCCATCAGCCAGCGTGCCGCCTACAACCTGTGCAACAGCACCACCGAGTTCCGTGTCCTGCGGGCAGGCGGAAGCATCCGCATCCCGAAGGACAGCTTCGATGCGTGGCTCTACCGGGCAGCTTGATAAGGAGGCAAATCTATGGCATATATCACGAAACGCGGCAGCTCTTACAGTGTCCGCTACACCTATCAGGACGAGCACGGCAAGAGCTGCGACAAATGGGAGAGCTTTCCCACCAAAGAGGAGGCGGTGAAACGCCAGAAGCAGATCGAGCATGAGCTGGCGACCGGCAATTTCCTGATCCCGTCCACGGTGACGGTAGCAGAGTTCCTGATGGACTGGCTGCCCAAGCAGTGCAGCAAGCACAAGTGGGCACCCAAGACCTACCAGTCCAATCTGGCCCTCATCCAGAATCTCATCATCCCCTATATCGGGGAGATGCAGATGCAGAAGCTGCGGCCCTACCACATCGAAGCCCTGTACGACACCCTGAGCAAGACCCCCTGCGGGCAGTATGTGGGCGGCAAGCGGCGAGACCTCTCGCCCAAGCAACAAAAGCGCACCCTTTCCGGCACTACCCTTCATGAGGTCCACCAACTGCTGCACCATTCCTTTCTGCTGGCGGTGGAGTGGGGCATCCTCATCAAAAGCCCCGTCCCGGTGGAAGCACCCAAAAAGACCACCCAAGAGCGCAGCATCTGGGAGGTGGACGAGATGCGGGCAGCGCTGGACAGCATGGAGGACCCCATCCTGCATTTGGCGGTGCACCTGACGCTGGTGGGTGCGCTGCGGGAAGGGGAGGTGGCAGGTCTGACCCCGGAGGACATCGACTTTGATGCCGCCAACGGCATGGGCACCTTCACCGTCAACCGTTCCATGCAGCGAGTGCAGAAGGACACGCTGGCACAGGTGGACAAGGGCTGCATCCTCCGCATCTTCCCGGACAAGCTGGAGGGCAGCAAGACCTCCCTCATCCTGAAAGACACCAAGACCGAGGCCTCCTGCCGCACCATCTTCATGACCGCTGCCCTGCGGGAGGAGCTGAAGCAGTGGCTGGAACGCTTGAAACGGGAAGAAGCCCTCGACCCGGAGCGCTACCGCAACAGTGGGATGCTGCTGCGACTGCCCAATGGTCTGGCGGTGGAGCCGGTGCTCATCCGCAAAAAGTTCCTGAAATGGCAGGACGCACATCCGGAGTTCCCGCGTATCGTGTTCCACGGTCTGCGGCATTCCAGTGCCACCTATCAGCTGATGATCTCCGGCGGTGACATCAAGGCGGTGCAGGGGACCACAGGACACGCCAGTGCGGATATGCTGGTGAACACCTACGCCCATATCCAGCAGTCCTCCCGTGTGGAGCTGGGCAAGAAGTTTGAAAGCGGCTTCTATGCCAAGCCCGACGCTCCCAGCCCGCAGGCTGTACCCGCCGCAGGCGAACCCACCATCTCCATGACGGCTCTTTTGGAGTTGCTCAAGGATGCCGACCCGGAAATGAAGGCAAAGCTCCGCCTGGCACTGCTCACCTGATGCAAAAAAGGGCACTGATTGCAATGCAATACAGCGCCCTACATAATCGGACATGGATAACACCGACCGTGCAAAAACCGTGCAGAAACCGTGCACTCATGGCTTACAAAACAAAAAAGCCATGAAATCTTTCGATTTCACGGCATTTTCTGGTGCGATGGAAGGGACTCGAACCCCCGGCCTACTGATTCGTAGTCAGTCACTCTATCCAGCTGAGCTACCAACGCATACGTTCCGCTCGGAACATGATGTATTTTATCACTCAGACTGGGTTTTGTCAACCGTTTTTTGCAAATATTTTTATCTTTTTCAAAAAGCAGCATTTTTTATGATTTTTCTTGTATCGTTTTTGTCGTTCTTGTGCTATAATAGCTTTACCATATGTTTTTAATCTGTGTCCGTGCAGGGGTACAGGAGCTTTGCGGGCAGCACCGCGTGGAGGCTGCGCCGCCGGGTTTTCTCTGCAGCGAGACACCACGGAGGGTAGATCCTATGAAACTGGTAAGCGTGGAAACTCCCGAAAAGAGTGTCTGCAAAATGACCTTCAGCGCCAGCCCCGAAGAGCTGGAAGCTGCATCCAACGCCGTTTACGAACGCACCCGCGCCTCCTATACGATCCGCGGCTTCAAGAAGGGCGAAGCGGACCGCGCACAGATCGAGGCTGACCGCGGCGAGCACACCTTCTGGTACGATGCCATCAACGATCTGATGGACAAGGACGTGCCCGCGCTGTATGATGCCGCCATGGCAGAGCACGGCTTTGTGGCTGTTGACAATCCTGTGTACGATCTTGTGAGCGTAAAAAAGGACGAGGGCTTTGTGGCCACTGCCACTGTTGCCCTGCAGCCTGAGCTGAACCTGACCAAGACCACCGGCTTTACCGCCGAGTGCGTCACCCCGGAAGTGACCGACAAGGAGATCGACAATGTGCTGGAGCGCCGCCGCGCTGCTGCCGCTGAGCTGGTGCCGCACAAGGGTCCGGCCGTAAAGGGCAACATCGTACATATCGATTACGAAGGTCTGCTGGAGGGCAAGCCCTTCCAGGGCGGCACCGCAAAGAACCAGGCCGTCCAGCTGGGCAGCGGCCGCATGATCCCCGGCTTTGAAGAGGGCATTCTGGGCCACAAGGCAGGCGAGGAATTCGAGATCTTCGTCACCTTCCCGAACCGTTACCACGCAAAGGATCTGGCCGGTAAACCCGTCGTGTTCAAGATCAAGCTGATCGACGTATGTGTGCGCCAGATCCCTGCTCTGAACAGCGACTTTGCCAAGAAGGTTGCCAATCTGGACACCATGGACGAGCTGCGTGCACAGGTCAAGCAGCAGCTGCACGACGGCAAGCATGCCGGTGCGCTGAACCGTGCCAAGGATCAGATCCTGACCCAGCTGGCCGATGCTTCTGAGGGTGAACTGCCCAGTGTGCTGGTGGAGACCACCTACCAGCAGCAGATGGAGCAGATCCAGCAGCAGCTGCAGATGCAGCGCCTGAGCCTGGATCGCTACCTGAGCCAGATCCACGAGACCCGCGAGAGCTTTACCGCCAAGGTGCGCTCTTCTGCCGAGAAGACCGCCCGTGTGCACATGGCTCTGCTGCAGATCGCACAGCAGGAAAATCTGGTGCCCACCGAGGAAGATATCGATAAGGCTCTGGCCGCTCGTGCAGAGCGCGCCAAAAAGACGCTGGAAGAGATCAAGGAAAAATCCGATATTCCCGCCATGCGCCGCAACGAGGGCATCCGCAAGGCTGCCGACTGGGTGATCGAGCACTCCACCATTGAAGAAAAGTAAGTTCTGATACAGAGAAAGCCCGTGCAGTTTCCGGCTGCACGGGCTTTCTTTTTTTATTTGAAGGGCAGGGGATATCAGCTCAGAAGGTTGAAGCCCATGATGACCACGCCCAGCACCACCAGCACAATACCGGTGGCACGGTTCAGGGTCTTGGGGTCTGCCTTATTGGCAAACACAGCGGCAATGCGCGCCCACAGCAGGGTGAACACCACGCACAGCGCCCAGACGAACCAATTGGGCGCACCGCCGATCATAAAGTGGGAGACAGCACCGGTCAGGGCGGTGAAGGCCATAATGAACACGCTGGTGCCCACGGCGGTCTTCAGCTCGTAGCCCAGCACACTGGTGAGGATGAGCAGCATCATCATGCCGCCGCCTGCGCCGATGAAGCCGCAGATGAAACCGATGAGCACACCGCACACGATGGACTGGATGGCACGCTTTTTGGCGCTGACACCCTGCATAGCTTCCTTGGTCGTCATGACCGGGCGCACAATGAACTTGACGCCCAGCAGGAAGGTCATGAACACCGAGAAGCCGCCCATGGTGGCCGAGGGCATTCTGCTGGCCACCCAGCTGCCCACCACCGTGAACACCAGCACGCTGGCCATCATGATCAGGCCGTTTTTGATATCCAGGTTCTTGTTTTTGTGGTAGGTATAGGCCGAAACGGCGCTGGCCAGCACATCCGAAGAAAGGGCGATGCCCACCGCCATATAGGGGTCCATGTGCAGGAAGGTGATGAGCATGGGGCTGATGACCGCCGCCGCGCTCATACCGGCAAAGCCGGTGCCAAGGCCGGCCCCCATGCCGGCAAAAAAGGTGACAAGAACCGTAAACAACACGTTCATTTTATGCGTTCTCCTTTATAATTTCGTCCAGATTTTTCCCGATCAGCTCCATGGTCCGGAAAAAGACCTCCTGATCGGCCGGCTCCACATGATCCAGCAGGCGCTTGAAAAAGGCGTTCTGCACGGCACGGCCCCGGCGGATGATCGGGTCTGCCTTGCCGGTGCAGAGCAGCTTTGTTTTGCGGCGGTCGCTGGCCACGGCATAGCGTTCCAGATAGCCCTCCTGCACCAGCTTGTCCACATTCATGGAGACGAGATTTGCCTTGATATGGCGCACCTCCACGATATCGCGGGCGGTTTTGTAATCCGGGTTGTTGGCGAGGAACAGCAGGATGTCCAGCGCCGTCTGCGACAGGCCAAGCTCCTGACACAGCGGCTTGCAGACGGCATTGTACGCCTGCGCGGTCTTGATGGAAAATTCGATATTCGGGTTCACAGCAGGTCCGTCCTTTCATCTTTGAATGATTCATTTTTGAAGTATTATAGTGCAGAAGAGGAGAGATGTCAAGAGAAAAAGAGGTCCTGAAAAGCCCACAGGCTTTTCAGGACCTCAAAACCAAACGAATATTTCAGAACAGCACCACAGCCGCCAGACGCACCAGCAAAGCACACAGCCATGCCACGGTGCACTGGTTCACCACCATGATGACCGCCCACTTGTTGCCCAGCTCCCGCTTGACCGATGCCACTGCCGCGATGCAGGGGGTGTACAGCAGGCAGAACACCAGCAGGGGAGCCGCCTGCGCCGGGGTGAGGGCCGCCGACAGCGCAGCTTCGGAGCCAAAGAGGATGAGCAGCGAGGACACCACGCTCTCCTTTGCCATAAAGCCGGTGATGAGGGCGGTGGAGATGCGCCAGTCCGCAAAGCCCAAAGGCCCGAACAGCGGGGCGATGTCGCCCGCAATGCGGGCAAGGATGCTGGCCTGCGGGTCGGCGGTCAGCCGCAGCTGCAGGTCAAAGTTCTGCAAAAACCAGATGACGATGGTGGCCGCAAAGATCACCGTGAAGGCCTTCTGCAAGAAGTCCCGGGCCTTTTCCCACAGCAGCTGTGCCACGTTCTTCAGGCCGGGCAGGCGGTAGTTGGGCAGCTCCATGACAAAGGGCACCGCCTCGCCCTTGAACACCGTGCTCTTGAGCAGCAGTGCCGCCAGCACGCCCACCGCGATGCCGGTAAAGTACAGCAGCACCATCACAAGGCCCGCATACTGCGGGAAGAACGCCGCCGCAAACAGGCTGTAGATGGGCAGCTTTGCCGAGCAGCTCATGAACGGGGTGAGCAGGATGGTCATTTTGCGGTCGCGCTCCGAGGGCAGGGTGCGGCTTGCCATGACACCGGGCACGGTGCAGCCAAAGCCGATGAGCATGGGCACGATGCTGCGGCCCGAAAGGCCGATGCGGCGCAGCAGCTTATCCATCACAAAGGCCACGCGGGCCATGTAACCGGTATCCTCCAGCATGGAGAGGAAGAAGAACAGCACCACGATGATGGGCAGAAAGCTCAGCACGCTGCCCACGCCGGTAAAGATGCCGTCGATGAGCAAGGAGTGCACCGCCGCATTGACGTTCCAGTTGGTAAGCGCCGTGTCCACGATGCCGGTCAACGCGTCGATGCCCGTTTCCATCAGGTTCTGGAAGAACAGGCCGATGACGTTGAAGGTAAGGAAGAACACCAGACCCATGATGGCGATAAAGGCCGGGATGGCGGTGTACTTGCCGGTGAGGAATTTGTCGATGCGGTTGGAGCGCAGCTGCTCTTTGCTTTCGTGGGGCTTGACCACCGTCTTGGCTACCAGCTCCTGAATGAAGGAGAACCGCATATCCGCAATGGCGGCGGCGCGGTCCAGCCCGCGCTCCTGCTCCATCTGCACGATGATATGCTCAATCATCTCTTTTTCGTTCTGATCCAGCTTCAGGGCTTCCTCAATGCGCTGGTCGCCCTCCACCAGCTTGGTGGCGGCAAACCGCACCGGGATGCCCGCCGCCTTAGCGTGGTCCTCGATCAGATGGATGATGCCGTGGATGCAGCGGTGCACCGCGCCGCCGTGGTCGTCCTCACTGCAGAAATCCATGCGGCCGGGCCGCTCCTGATACTTTGCCACATGAAGGGCGTGGTCTACCAGCTCATCCACGCCCTCATTCTTGGCAGCAGAGATGGGAATGACCGGGATGCCCAGCATGGCCTCCATCTTGTTGATGCGCACCGTGCCGCCGTTGCCGCGCACCTCGTCCATCATGTTCAGCGCCAGCACCATGGGGGTGTCCAGCTCCATGAGCTGCATCGTCAGGTACAGGTTGCGCTCGATGTTGGTGGCATCCACGATGTTGATGATGCCGGTGGGCTTTTCACCGATGATGAACTGCCGGGTGACGATCTCCTCGCTGGAATAGGGGGACATGGAGTAGATGCCCGGCAGGTCGGTGACCTCGGTCTCCGGGTGGCCCTTGATGGCACCGCTCTTGCGGTCCACCGTCACGCCCGGGAAATTGCCCACATGCTGGTTGGAACCGGTGAGCTGGTTGAACAGGGTGGTCTTACCGCAGTTCTGATTGCCCGCCAGCGCAAAGGTGAGGGTCCTGTCCTCGGGCAGGGGATTCTCCCCCTTTTTGATGTGGTATTTGCCGCCCTCGCCAAGGCCGGGGTGATCCACCATTTTATCATCTGCCGGAGCCGCCGACATTGCCGGGGCCTTTTCGGTGGGGGTGATGCCGATCTGCGCGGCATCGTCCAGCCGGAGGGTCAGCTCATAGCCATGGATGCGCAGCTCCATGGGGTCGCCCATAGGAGCCAGCTTGACCAGCGTGACCTCCACCCCCGGGATCAGGCCCATATCCAGAAAATGCTGGCGCAGTGCGCCGCTGCCGCCGACGGTATCCACAACAGCGCTTTTTCCGATCTGCAATTCTTTTAATGTCATAAGATCGACCTTCTCATTTTATCCACTGTCAACGTGTGTTAGTTTGTGTTAACAATAGTAATATAGGCTAACTTTGCGCGGTTGTCAATAGATAATATGGGGGAGATGCCTGCAAATCGAACCCTCTCAGACTCACTTTGTTCGCCAGCTCCCCCGAAGGGGGAGCTTTATTTGTGCTGACCGGAAGAAGCCAAGAAGCTCCCCCCTCGGGGGAGCTGGCATCGCGCAGCGATGACTGAGAGGGTTCGGCTTTTGGCATGGCGGCACAGTTTCCGGTTGAATTGCGAAGTGCACGGTTTCACCAGAGGCTCCCTCCCCGAGGGAGCCGGCAAAACCGTCAGGTTTTGACGGAAGGAGTTTGCACACAAAAAAGCACCGCATCCTCTCAGGCGGGAAGATGCGGTGCTCCGTTTTGATACGTTACTTCACAGTGTGGTAGCCATCAGGATTGTTCTTCTGCCAGTTCCAGCTGTCGGCACACATTTCCTCGATGCCGTATTCCGCCACCCAGCCAAGCTCGTTCTTTGCCTTGGTGGGGTCTGCATAGCACTCGGCAATGTCGCCGGGGCGGCGCGGGTCGATCACATAGGGGATCTCCTTACCGCAGGCCTTGGAGAAGGCGTGGATCACATCCAGCACGCTGTAGCCCTTGCCAGTGCCCAGATTGCAGATGAACAGGCCGCAGTTCGTTTCCAGCTTCTTGATGGCGCACACATGGCCGCGGGCCAGATCCACCACGTGGATGTAGTCGCGCACGCCGGTGCCGTCCGGGGTGGGATAGTCGTTGCCAAAGACATGCACCTTTTCCAGCTTGCCCACGGCCACCTTGGCGATATAGGGCATGAGGTTATTGGGGATGCCGTTGGGATCCTCGCCGATGAGGCCGGACTTGTGCGCACCAATGGGGTTGAAGTAGCGCAGCAGAGCCACGTTCAGGCTGGGGTCTGCCTTGCACACATCCTGCAGGATGCGCTCGGTGAACACCTTGGTCGTGCCGTAGGGGTTGGTGGTGGCACCGGTGGGGAAGTCCTCGGTGATGGGCACGCTGGCGGGGTCGCCATAGACGGTTGCGGAAGAGCTGAACACGAAGTTGTGGCAGTTGTGATGGCGCATCACGTCCAGAATGACCAGCGTGCAGTTGAGGTTGTTGTAATAGTATTCAATGGGCTTGGAAACACTCTCGCCCACGGCCTTGTAGGCTGCAAACTGGATCACAGCAGTAATGTCCGGGCACTCAGAGAAGATGTGCTCCACATCCTCGTGCTTGGTCATATCTGCCTTGTAAAAGCGGAAGTCCTTGCCGGTGATCTGCTTGATGCGGTCCAGCACCACCGGAGATGCATTATAATAGTTATCTGCCACAACAACGTCGTAGCCAGCGTTCAGCAGTTCGATGCAGGTGTGGCTGCCGATATAACCGGCGCCGCCGGAAACCAAAATTGCCATAGCCTAGTACCTCTCTCACTCATTTACATTACAGTTGATGCCGGCATTCCCCGGCCTTGCCTAAAGAATACCGCTTTTATGGCTCAGAATCAAGGGATGCGTCTTCTATTTAGATGAATTTTTGTTGCATCTTTGTTTTCGAGGTTTTGATTTAAAAACGTTTTTTGGCATTTTGTCATGGATAAAAGGCACGGTTTGTGCAAAACATAGAAATGGGGACGGGAGAACCCTCTCAGTCACGGCTTACGCCGTGCCAGCTCCCCCGAAGGGGGAGCTGGCTGCGACCATCGGGAGCAGACTGAGAGGGTTGTCGCCGTAGGCGACTGGGGGAGTTCTCCTCCTGCCACGCAAAAAACGTCTGCCGGAGCAGACGTTTTTGTGTGGTGCATCATTTTTTACAATTTTCCGCACTGCTTGCCGGTGAAAAAGCGCAGGGTGGTGGTGGCGCGGAACACCTTGCCTGCCCGCAGCACCGTGGTGGGGAACTCCGGGTGGGAAGGGCTGCAGGGGTAGTGCTGGGTCTCCAGCGCAAAGCCGCCGTACTTCTGCATGGGCACGCCGCCCTTGCCGGGGGTGGGGCAGTCCTGCAAAAAGTTTCCGGTGTACAACTGGATGCCCGGCTGGGTGGTGTACAGCTTCATGCTGATGCCGGTCTTTTCACTGGTGACCCATGCGCAGATGCTCTGGCTGGAGCCGCGGGCGCGGTCGATCACAAAGCAGTGGTCGTAGCCACCGCCCACCATGGTGGTCTGGGCAAAGCCGGTATCGATATCCCGGCCAATGAGCTTTCCCTCGGTAAAATCCATGGGGGTGTTTGCCACCGGCAGAATGGCACCGGTGGGGCAGGTCTGATTGTTGCCTTCCAGATAGTTGGAGGCATAGATGCGCAGCTTCTGGCCCAGAATATCGCCCTCACCGTTCAGGTTGAAGTAGCTGTGGTTGGTCAGGTTCACGATGGTATCCGCATCCGAAGAGACGCGGTAATCCATGCGGAAGGTATTGTCCTCGGTGAGGGTATAGCGCACCGCCAGCTTCAGGTTGCCGGGGAAGCCGTCCTCGCCGTCCGGGCTTTCAGCCTCCATGAGCAGGGTGTCGCCAAAGGCTTTCACCCGGTACAGCTTACGGGAGAAGCAGCCGTGCAGATGGTTGGGGCCGTTGTTTGCTTCCAGCTGGTAGGTCTTGCCGCCCACGCTGAAGGTGGCATTCTCGATGCGGTTTGCATAGCGGCCCACGAACGCGCCGCAGCAGGTGCTGCCGGAGGACGTGAAGTCATCCTCATAATCTGCCATGGTGTCGTGGCCCAGCACGACATCCACCGGGCCGTTCTTGGCCGGAACGATGATGTTTTTAATGATGCATCCGTAGTCCAGAACGCTCACCGTCAGGCCGCCGGGGTTGGAAAGGATGTACTCTGTAACATTTGCGCCCTGTTTGGTCACACCGAAGGGCTTGGAGCGGATCTGTGCCATTGGGCATTCGCCTCCTCAGATTTTACTCGGACATACAGTCAGGCAGACTTCCACTGTATTCTATCTTATTTATGATTATATCACAGTTTTCTATCTTTGTGGGGAACGGATTTTAGAATTTGCATCCAATTTTTCCAGCTATTTTTTGTTGAAATTATTCAGTTGGCGGGGCATGTAACCGGAAAGAGGAGCTTCCCGCGCAGAGCGTTTTCGCGTGGATTGAGTTTCACACCTTTTGCAAAAAGCGTTGCCGCCGGGTACGTTCTCTTTTGCGTGCCAAAAGAGAACCAGAAAAGCACCCGCTACTTTCGAGGCGCGGGAGGCACGAACTAGGGGCTGCACGCCCCTAGTAACCCCAAAGCAGAAAGGCTCCATACAAAAAATCCAAGTCGCTCCGCTAGAGGATTTTTTGTGTTGCGCCGATTTTGAGTCGCTGCGCGACGGCGGTACGCCGACAGCAGCACATGCCGCTTCCCGTTACGACCTTTCCCGTGAAAACGCAATGCCGGGCGGTCCGCAGACCGCCCGGCATTGCTCTATTATATATAAATAATTCTTCCGCTGATGATACGCAAAGCAAAGCGGCGCGCATTCTAAATCGTCATGCTGTCGTCAGGCTTCCGGCTGTGCCGTGCCCGCAGACTTCTGCGCCGCAATGAACTCGGCTGCATCGTCCGGAATGTCGTCCAGATCATCGTCGCTGCCAACATCCACGTTGAGCGGCGGCTTCTTGAACAGGATATCGTACAGCACCGGAACGATATACAGGGTCATCAGGGTGGCGTAGCTCAGGCCGCAGATGATGACGATGGCCATGCCGCTCATCAGCTGGCTTGCCATATCGCCGCTGAACACCAGCTGCAGCATGGCCAGCACAGTGGTCAGGGTGGTCATGAGGATGGGGCGCATACGGGTCTTGCCGGTAGCCACCAGCGCAGCGCGGCGCTCCATGCCGCCAATGCGCAGCTGGTTTGCATAGTCCACGAACACGATGCCGTTGTTGACAACAGTGCCCATCAGCACGATGAAGCCCATCAGGGAGATCATGGTGAGCTGCTGGCCGGTGACCAGCAGGCCCAGCAGGCCGCCGGTAAAGGCCAGCGGCACCGTGAACAGCACGATGAAGGGGGACAGCAGGCTCTGGAACTGTGCCACCATGACCAGATATACAAAGGGCAGGGCCAGAGCCATCCACTGCACCATTTCGTTCACCATGTAGTCGGTGCCCTCGGTCTCGCCGCCCAGCGTGGTGCTGCAGCCCTCCGGCATCTCACCGCTGGCCGCGTACTCATCCAGCTTCTTCTGCAGCACGCGGGACTGCACCATGGTGTTGTAGCCATCCAGCGTATCCGCCGTAACGGTGACAAACTCGGTCTGGTTCTCGCTGGTAATGGCATCCGGTGCGGTGCCGGTGGTCCAGCTGGCGATATCGTTCAGGGTGCAGGTACCATTGGTCACTGTGCCGTCTGCCGACATTTCGGTGGTCTCAAAGGTAAGCTCCATCATGTTTTCCTTGGTGACGGGGTCCAGATTGTCCGTGATCTGGACATCCATGGTGGTGCCGTTCACCGTGACGGGGGTCTGGGCGGTGGCGGTGGTGGTGAGCTTTGCCGCGATCTGCTGGTACACCTGCGCAACGGTCAGGCCGTAGGCGCGCACCTTGTCGCGGTCCACCTTCAGGATGATGGTGGCATCGCCGCTGCCAAGGCCGTTGTCCGCATTGGCAAAGCCCTCGGTATCGTTGACGATCTCCATTACCTTCTCGGAAACGGTGGTCAGCGTTTCCGGATCCTTGCCGTAGACCTTGACCGACAGGCCGGTGGCCAGCTGGCTGGTCAGATCATCGGTCATGCCGTACAGCTTGACCTCAGCGGTGCAATTCTCGATCTGGGACACTGCATCCTCCATGGCCTGCCGGGTCTTTTCCACCTCACGGGAGGAAAGGCTCTTGCTCATCATAACGTTGATCTTGTATCTGCCGTAGGCATTGGCGGAGTTCAGGATATCGGTAATGGCGGTGGGCAGGCCCAGCTGGCTGATATCCAGACCGGCCATGCTGGTGTCGAGGGTGATGCCCACCTCTTCCACGTTTTCTACATTCAGGGCCGCCTCTGCCACCTGACCCGCAATGGCATAGGATTCCTCCTTGGTCAGGCCGTCGGCGGTGGACAGGGTGATCTGCGCCTCGTTGCTGGTGATGCTGGGCAGCAGCTCCACGCCCATGTTCAGCACCTGCCAGCCGCTGAACACCAGCAGCACCACCGCCGCGATCAGGGGCAGGGCACGGTGCTGCAGGCACCATTCCAGACTATGGGCATACTTTTCCTGCACCTTTTCAAACCAGGCAAGGCGCTTGGGTTCAGCTTTTTTCAGCACAGTAGAGGACGCCGCCGGGACCACCGTGAGCGCCACGATGAGGGAGGCCATCAGGCAGTAACCGATGCACAGGGACATGGGCATCATCAGACTGCGCACAATGCTGGCCGAGAACACCACCGGCAGGAACACGCACACCGAGGTAAGGGTGGAGGCCACCACCGACATGCCCACCTGTTTTGTGCCCTGCACGGCAGCGCGGGCCGCAGGCACGCCGCGGCTGCGCAGACGGTAGACGTTCTCAATGACGACCACCGAGTTATCCACCAGCATACCAATGCCGAGGGAAAGGCCGGCCAGGGTCATCACGTTCAGGTCCAGCCCCGTAAAGTACATGAGCACCACCGCGAACAGAACGGACAGCGGGATGCTGATGCCGACCACGAGGGTGGGCTTGATATCCTTCAGGAAGATGGCCAGCACGATGATGGCCAGTGCAGCGCCCACCACCATGCTGGTGAGGATGCTGTTGATGACGATGGTGATGTAGTTGCCCTGATTGGACAGCACCACCATGTGCAGGCCGTCGTATTGTTTTTCCAGCTCTTTAAATGCGGTCAGGCAGTTGTCGGAGACCTCGCCTGCACTGGAAGTCGCATTCTTATAGATTTTGAGGATGGATGCCTTTTCGCCGTTCAGGCGGGTGTAGCTGTCGGCGGAGTTATCAATGACCTCCACATCCGCCACATCAGAAAGGCGCACGTCGCCGTAGCCCTCCACATGCAGCAGCAGGGCACCGCTGATATCCTTCACACTGTTGTACTCTTCGCCGACTTTCAGCAGCCAGGACTCGCCGTCCTGATCCTGCACGTAACCGGCCGGCATGGAGAAGTTCTGGGCATAGATGAGCTGCGCCAGCGTTTCAATGTCCAGCTGCTTTGTCACATCGGCCTGTGCCAGAGCGTTGGTCTTGGCCGTCTCGTACTCTGCCTTGGCAGCCTCCAGCTGCTTTTCGTACTCGTTCAGCATTTCACGCGCTTCGGTGAACTGCATATAGGCGTTGAGCTGCTGCTGGGAGAAGCTGCCCAGTGCGCCGGAGAACTCGGTCATCAGCTGGGGCACATTGTCCATGGCCTTGATGGTGCTTTCCAGCGTGTTATAGACCACATTCAGGCTTTCCTGCAGCTGCATCTCATTGGCAAGATCCTCTGCGGTGCTGCCTTCGGAGCCGGTCTCGGTGTTCACGCGCTCCTGCAGTTTCTGCAGGGCGGTAGTGAGCTTATCGGCAATGGTGCGCAGCTCAGCCACAATATCGATCAGAGAGTCGATATCCCGCATACCGGTCTCGTTGAACTTGTCCATGACCTTCTGCAGACCGTCGCGCACCTCGATCAGGGCCTGCTGGATCTCAGGCTCCTTGACCACAGCGATCAGGCTGTTCACGCTCTCCAGAAGAGCCTGCGCCTGCGCGCGCACCGTTTCCACTGCGGCGCCCACCTCGGTGCTCATCTGGCTCATGACCGAGTTGGACACCGTATTGCCAAAGTTTTTCAGCTGCTTTTCGTATTCCTTGCGTCCGGCGGTGATCTGTGCCTCGGCGCTTTCCAGCTGGGAGCGGGCTGCAGCCAGCTGGGTATCGATCAGTTCCAGCAGCTTTGCGTTGATCTCGTCGATCTTATCCTGATTGAGCTGCACCTGCACCAGCTTTTCCACCAGACCGCTGGACGAAACGCTGGACACACCGCCCTTGCGCTGCACTTCCGGCACAAGGGTGTTCTGGATAAACTCAGAAAGCTCGTACTGGTCGGCACCTTCGCGGCTGACAGCCACC
The DNA here is from genome assembly GCF_009679665.1 of Faecalibacterium sp. BIOML-A4. Lineage (NCBI taxonomy): Bacteria > Bacillati > Bacillota > Clostridia > Eubacteriales > Oscillospiraceae > Faecalibacterium > Faecalibacterium sp. BIOML-A4. The sequence goes on from NZ_WKZG01000010.1 coordinate 26,827, forward strand.
GTCATGAAAGCGTTCATGTTCAGGCTGTACTCAATGATGGAGGGGGTCAGGCAGGTGCTGGGCAGGTCGCTTTTGGCCTGATCCAGCTTGTTGGACACCTTGACCAGCGCGCTGTTCATATCCGTATCCTCGGTAAACTCCATCAGCAGCAGGCTGTAGTTTTCTGCCGATGTTGCGGTGATCTTGGACACGCCCGGCACTGTGAGCGAGTTCTGCAGCACATCCGAGACCTCGCTCTCCACGCGCTCCGGGCTTGCACCAGGATACACGGTGACCACCATCAGATACGGTGTGTTCACGTTGGGCAGCAGGTTCGTATCCATCTTTGTGACCGCCACAAAGCCCAGGATCAGGATCATGACCACTGCAACCAGCACCGTAAACGGCTTTTTGACACTGAATTTTTCCATTTTCTCCTACCGTTTCTCTGCCTTGCCGCAAAGCAGGACAGCTGCTTTCCCTGCGGGAAAGGCTACACTTCAACATTTTTATTATACACGCAAGCCCCCGCCTTGCAAGAGCGGGGTGGGATTCTTTTGCGATTCTTTGGATACTTTCGCAAGATTTTAACATTTGCCGTTCCGTTTTTCCATTTTCCGGCTGCGGGTGCGACCAAATTCGGTCAGTCTTCCTTTATGGATACGCGGCAGCAGGGCAGATTGTTGCACCTTTTTAAAATTTTTCTGCCAAAGCGCCAGAGCCGCTTTTTGTTTTTTGCGTGGAAATGTGCATTTGAATATGTTATACTAGAGTACAGAATGGATCAGCAGGCTCTTTTTCGGGCCTTATCCTATAGATTCGACCGATAAAAACGAGGAACACTATGAAAAAAGTCATTTCCGTCCGTTTCAAAGAGAACGGCAAAAGCTATTATTTTGATCCCGCCGGGGCCGACATCAAAACCGGCGAATATGTGATCGTGGAGACCGCCCGCGGCATTGAGTGCGGCGAGGTGGTGCAGGGCGTGAGGGAGATCGCCGATGCGGCAGTGCCCAAGGCCCTCAAGCCCATTACCCGCATGGCCGACAGCGTGGATATCCGCCGGATGCGCCAGAACCGTGAGGACGAAAAGCGCGCCTACCGCACCTGTCAGGAGTGCATTTCCCGCCATGGCCTGGAAATGAAGCTTGTGGAGGCCGAGTATACCCTAGACCGCTCCAAGATCATGTTCTACTTTACCGCCGATGGCCGCGTGGACTTCCGCGAGCTGGTCAAGGATCTGGCCGGTATCTTCCACACCCGCATCGAGCTGCGCCAGATCGGCGTGCGGGACGAGAGCAAGATGATCGGCGGCCTTGGCATCTGCGGCCAGCCCTTCTGCTGCAGCCGCTTTTTAAAGGACTTCCAGCCCGTCTCCATCAAGATGGCCAAGGAGCAGGGCCTTTCGCTGAACCCCACCAAGATCAGCGGTGCCTGCGGCCGGCTGATGTGCTGCCTTGCCTACGAGGAAAGCGCCTACGAGTACCTGAACAGCATCATGCCCATGGTGGGCAGCACCGTGCGCACGCCGGACGGTCTTGGCACCGTGCTGGAGGTGAACCCGGTTTCCGGCTATCTGCGGGTGCGCTGCGGCACCGAGAGCCTTTCGCCCCGTTACTATAAGGTGGGCGTGTGCGAATATATCAGCGGCGGCAAGCGTGCGCCCCGCCGCCCGGACCCGGACGACGATTACTCCGGCGTGCGCAACCCGGCCCCGGTGGTGGCTTCCTCCGACGATGGCGAAAAGCGCTGCGCGGGCGGCGGCTGCGCCCGGAAGCGCGCTGCCGAAAAGGAGTGAGGGACGCGCCGGAAGTTCTGAGGGGTTAGTCTGCTAAAACTAACTGTTCTTCGTGATTTTTGCCAAAAAACTCCTGCAAATTTGGCCATAAGTTAGCCTGTGCTTTTGTGCAACCCAACAAAAAACAGACTTTTGTGTTTTTCGGGTCACGGTTAGTCTTGCCTTTTCTCACCTGCTTTGTTAAAATGCAGGCAAGGATATGATTTCCGGAGAGACATGCACAGCCGTGCCATACATGACTCTTCATACAATACTTCGGGCACGGAGATAAAAAGGAGAGTTTATTATGGCACACAAGGTTTCTGACGCATGTGTTGGCTGCGGCGCTTGCGAGGGCGCTTGCCCGGTTGGCGCTATCACCGTTGATGGTGTTGCTTCTGTGAACGCAGACGCTTGCATCGACTGCGGCGCTTGCGAGGGTGCTTGCCCCACCGGTGCTATCACTGCTGAATAATTTTAGCAGCTGCACAAAAAACGCATCAAAAGCAGCAGGCCTGTCCAAAGCAGGTCTGCTGCTTTTTTGTTTTGCAGTAATTCGCACAAATTCCCCGAGCAATTCCACGCATTTTTTTGAGAGGGTACGGCACACTTATCTATGGAACATTCTACCGAAGTCTTGTATAATAGAACTATGGTTTATTGCTCGCCGGAGCATCGTTTTGGCTCCGACGCGCTGCTGCTGGCCCGTTTCTGTGAGCCAAAGCGCGCCCAGAAGGCCGCAGACCTGTGCTCCGGCTGCGGCATCGTGGCGCTGGAATGGCACGACCGCGGCCACCGCGGCCCCTGCATGGGGCTGGAGCTGCAGCCCGAGGGCAGCGCTCTGCTTTCCGCTGCGGTGCAGGAGCAGGACATCGGGCACATTGAGCCTGTCTGTGCCGACCTGCGCGCTTTCCGGCAGGGCGAGGGCAGTTTTGACGTGTGTGCGTGCAATCCGCCCTATTTCACGGATGGGCCCCAAAGCCAAAACGCAGCCCACGCCCTTGCTCGGCACGAGAACACCTGCACACTGGACGATGTGTGCCAGTGTGCGTTCCGCCTTTTGAAGGACGGCGGGCGCTTTGCGCTGTGCCACCGGCCGGAACGACTGGCGGAGGTGCTGGCGGTGCTGCGGGCCAACCGGCTGGAGCCGAAGCGGCTGGCCTTTGTAAAGAACAAGGCGGACGGCGCGCCATGGCTCTTCCTTGTGGAAGCGCAGAAGAACCGCAAGACCGGCCTGCGGGTGGAGCCGGATGTGTTGATCAGCGCCGGTGCGGCGTTATATGGGAGGTAAACTATGGCAGGAACTCTTTATATCGTGGCAACGCCCATCGGCAATCTGGACGATATGCCGCCGCGCGTAGCGGCCACCTTTGGCGCGGCAGACTTTATTGCCGCCGAGGACACCCGTGTGACCATGAAGCTGCTGAACTTTCTGGGCCTGAAAAAGCCCATGGTCAGCTACTATGAGCACGCCCTGCAGAAGGGTGAGGGCATCCTGCGCCGCATTGAAGCAGGCGAGAGCTGTGCCCTGTGCAGTGATGCGGGCATGCCCTGCGTCTCCGACCCGGGCGAGGTGATCGTGCGGGACGCACTGGCCCGGGGCATCAAAGTGGTGCCTGTGCCGGCGGCTTCCGCCTGCGTCACAGCGCTGGCCGTGTCCGGGCAGGACACCTCCCGCTGGGTGTTCGAGGGCTTTCTGCCCGTGAACCGCAAGCAGAAAAAAGAGCGGCTGGCTGCGCTTTTGCAGGAAAAGCGCACCACCATCTTTTACGAAGCGCCCCACAAGCTGCGCACCACGCTGGACGATCTGGCCAATGCCTTTGGCGCAGACCGCAGCATCACTCTGTGCCGGGAGCTGACAAAGCTGCACGAGGATATCTGGAAGACTACCCTCGGCGAGGCGGTGGAGCACTACAAGACCAACGAGCCGCGCGGCGAGTATGTGCTGGTGATGGCCGGTGCGCCGGAGACCGCCGACCCGGAGCAGGAGCTGACGCTGGAGCAGGCAGCGCATCGGGCGCTGGAGCTGACCGGGCAGGGCTTTGGCCCCACCGCCGCAGCCAAGGCGGCGGCACAGGGCACACCTTATTCTAAAAGCGAAGTGTACAAGCAGCTGCTGGTATTGCAACAGGGCCAGCAGGCTGGTGAATGACAGCATCTCAGGTAAATGGTAATAGAGGAGGACCCCTTTTGTGACAAAGCTTCTGGTTTTGAGCGACAGCCACGGCGGACGTGCCGCCATTGAGCGCGTGCTGATGAAAGAGAGCAAAAGCATCGATGCCCTGATCTTTCTGGGCGATGGCCTGCGGGATCTGGAACTGGCTCTGACGCTGTACCCCAAGCTGCGGGCCTACTCGGTGGCGGGCAACTGCGATTACGGTGCACTGGAACCCACCGACGGCCTTGCCGCCTTTGACGGCGTGGTGATCTTTTACACTCACGGTCATATGTACGGTGTGAAATACGATCTGGATACGCTGGCAGATGCCGCATCTGCCCGGGGTGCCGAGGTGGCGCTGTTCGGCCACACCCACATCCCCCATGCAGAGACCCGCAACAAGGTGTTTTTGTTCAACCCCGGCTCCTGCGGCCGGTGTTACACCGGGCCGGACACCTACGGCATCCTGACGCTGGACGAAGGCAAAGTGACCGCCTATGAACATAAAGAGGTACCCAAACAATGAGCATCAATGAGGTGCGTTATCTGCCGGAATGCGGCAGCACCAACGCTTACGTGAAGGAACATTTTGAGGAGTTCGGCCCGGTGGGTGCGGTGTATACCGAGAACCAGACCGCAGGCCGCGGCCGCCTTGGCCGCAGCTGGGTGAACGCCGAGGGCAAGGCCCTGTATTATACGGCAGCCATCCGGGAACCGCTGGCCCAGCCTGCCACCCTGCCGCTGCTGGCAAGCCTTGCCGTGCGCACCCAGCTCAAGCTGCGCTACGGCGTGGACTGCCAGATCAAGTGGCCCAACGACCTTCTGCTCAACGGCAAAAAGATCGTGGGCATCCTGTGCGAGGGCGTGAGCTACGGCTACCAGCAGCAGGGCCGGGGCATTTTGTGCGGCATCGGCATCAATCTGGCCCAGCCGCAGAGCTACTTTGATGCCGCCGGTCTGCCCAACGGCACCTCGCTGGCGCTGCAGGGCGCAAAGGTGGATCTTTCCACCGACCCCGCATGGCTGGCCGAGGGCCTGACCGACTTTGGCTTTGACCGCAACATGTATGTGTTTGCCCGCGATGGCTTTGCACCCTTCCGGGAGGAATACAAGGCCGCCTGCGTCAATCTGGGCCGCCGGGTCACCTTCGACCTGCCGGACGGCGGGCAGGGTGCAGGCGAAGCCGTTGATGTGGACGAAGAGGGCCGTCTGGTGGTGCGCACCGACAGCGGCGAAGTGCACGTTTTTACCGGCGAAGTGTCGGTGCACGGCATCTACGGTGCCGTCTGAGTTTTATAGAGCTGTATGCTCCACGCGGACAGTTTTAAGCCTGCATGGAGTTTTTTTGCACATTTTTGCTCGATTTTTCCGCAAAACGCTTGAATTCACGAACTTTTTGTGAATTTGTTGTGTACATTTCCAGTTGTCAATTCAGTCACACTTTAGTATAATGGAGTATGTGCCAGCGTATCCTTTGTTGGATAGGATGCGCGTGTTTTAGGAAATAGGAAAACAGACAGCACAAGCGCCCTGCCCCAAAGACAAGGCGCTTGTGCTGTCGCAAGGAGAGCAAACATGAAAGATCAAGAATCCTTCAAGCCGTATATTCCTGCGGAAAAGATCACCGCAGAAATGACGGCGACCTCTGTGATCATGGGCATCATCCTGTCCGTGGTCTTCGGCGCTGCAAACGCCTATCTGGGTCTGCGCGTCGGCATGACTGTTTCTGCCTCCATCCCGGCAGCAGTCATTTCTATGGGCGTGATCCGCGTCCTGCTCAAGAAGAACTCCATTCTGGAGAGCAACATGGTGCAGACCATCGGTTCCGCAGGCGAGAGCCTGGCCGCCGGTGCCATCTTCACCATGCCCGCACTGTTCCTGTGGGCAAAAGAGGGTCTGTGCGACAAGCCCAGCATCCTGGAGATCACCCTGATCGCCCTGTGCGGCGGCATTCTGGGCGTTCTGTTCATGGTGCCCCTGCGCAACGCCCTGATCGTCAAGGAACACGCCACCCTGCTGTACCCGGAAGGCACCGCCTGTGCAGACGTTCTGCTGGCCGGTGAAGAAGGCGGTGCAAACGCCTCCACCGTGTTCTCCGGCATGGGTCTGGCAGCCATCTTCAAGTTCATCGTCGATGGCCTGAAGATGATCCCCGCCGACATTGCCGTGGCCTTCAGCTCCTTCAAGGGTGCTCTGGGCATGGAAGTGTATCCCGCTCTGCTGGGCGTGGGCTACATCGTCGGCCCCAAGACCGCTTCCTACATGTTCACCGGTTCTCTGGTGGGCTGGATGGTCATTATCCCGCTGATCTGCCTGTTCGGCGCAAACATCTCCCTGTACCCGGCAGCAGCCGGCACCACCATTGCTGATCTGTATGCAGCAGGCGGTGCAGACGCTATCTGGTCCAACTACGTCAAGTATATCGGCGCAGGTGCCATTGCTACCGGCGGTATCATTTCGCTGATCAAGAGCCTGCCTCTGATCGCATCCACCTTCCGTGATGCCATGAAGAGCATGAAGGGCGGCAGTGCTTCCGGCACCTCCCGTACCGAGAAGGACCTGCCCATGCCCTTTATTCTGGGCGGCATCCTGCTCATCATCCTCATCATCTGGCTGGCTCCGGCAATTCCCGTCAGCCCGCTGGGTGCTCTGCTGATCGTCATCTTCGGCTTCTTCTTCTCCACCGTCTCTGCACGTATGGTCGGCATGATCGGCAGTTCCAACAACCCGGTCTCCGGCATGACCATTGCCACCCTGCTGATCGCTACCATGATCCTGAAGGCCACCGGCAACGTTGGCATCGAGGGCATGATCGGCTCCATGGCCATCGCCTCTGTCATCTGCATCTGTGCTGCCATTGCTGCTGATACCTCTCAGGACCTGAAGACCGGCTACCTGCTGGGTGCGACCCCGGTCAAGCAGCAGATCGGCGAGCTGATCGGCGTGATCGCCGCCGGTCTGGCCATCGGCGGTGTGCTGTACCTGCTGGACAGCGCATGGGGCTACGGCGGTGCCGAGGTCCCCGCACCGCAGGCTACCCTGATGAAGATGATCGTTGAGGGCATCATGGGCGGCAACCTGCCCTGGAACCTGGTGTTCACCGGTGTGTTCCTTGCCATTGCTCTGGAGGTCCTGCGCATCCCTGTGATGCCGTTCGCCATCGGCCTGTATCTGCCCATCTACCTGAACACCTCCATCATGATCGGTGGTGCTGTGCGCTGGTTCATGGACAGCCGCAAGAATGTTGACGCGAAGCTCAAGGAAGAGCAGACCACCAATGGCACCCTGTTCTGTGCCGGTATGATCGCAGGCGAGGGCCTTGTGGGCATCCTGCTGGCTGTGTTTGCCGTGTTCGGCATCAGCACTGCCCTGAGCATTGATCTGGGCAACATTGGCGGCGTGGTTCTGATGATCGTGATGATCGCATGCCTGCTGGCCTTCTCCATGAAGAAAAAGAAGAACTGATGAGTAAGAAAAAGCAGTCCATCAACTATCTGGACCTCATTCCGCAGCGGGCGGAAACCCTGCGCTGGCACACAGACGAAGCCACCGGCCTTATCACCCTTGAGGTGGAGAACACCGGTGTGTTCAACACGATCGCGCAAAAAGTGTTTCATAAACCGCGCACCACACAGGTGCATCTGGACGAGACCGGCAGCTATCTCTGGCCGCTGATCGACGGCCAGAAGACCGTTGCAGACCTTGCTGAATGCATGAAGCAGCAGTTTGGCGAAAAGGCCGAACCGCTGTACCCGCGCATCATCAAGTACTTCCAGATCGTGGAATCTTACCACTTTATCAAGTTCCTCAACCAATAAGCACAAAAGAAGCGGCGCTCAGAGCCTGTTGCAAGGCACTGAGCGCCGCTTTTCTTATTCTTTTTTGCCGCTCCAATCTACCGCATCTGCGGCCATGGCATTTTATCTTCTGCGCCTTCTCTTTTTGAGGCTCAGCGATCCGCCGCCCGCGGCAAGAGTGACCGCCGTTAATGCAATGAGGATGAACAGCAGTGCACACAGCAGAAGCGCTGTGGCTTTGGTGTCAGTGCGGAAGTCGGAGACGTACTCTCGGTGGGTCACAAGGTCCACCGTGCCCACTTCATCGCCGTCCAGATACACGGTGGCTGTACCCACCACACTGCCGCTCTTGACGGTGGCCGCAATGCTCTCCGGTAGGTCGAAGGAGTAGGTGACGATATCATCCGCGTGGCCGTAGCCGCTCACCGGTGCGGCAGCATACAGCTCCACTGCCGGTTCAGTGCGGCACTTGGTCAGGTCTACGGTGGTCAGCACGGTCTGGGTGTCCACCAGCGGGCGGTCGGCAAAGCTGGCAAAGGCCCAGTCGAACAGATCATCGCACTCGGCAAAGAGGTGGTCCGGCGTATCGCAGCCAAGGATCACCAGCCCGTAGGTGTGGCCGTCCTTTTCCGCAAAGGCCACGATGCAGCGGCCTGCCAGCGTGGTAAAGCCGCCCTTGACCCACCGGACATACTCCCGGTAGTTGGCGCTCTCGCTGTTCATCAGGCTGTTGGAGCTGCTGATGGTGTGCTCAGCCTTGCGGAGGTTCGTGGCCGGCAGGACATAGCTGGCGGTGCCCGCCACCTGTGCAAAGGTCTGGTTTGCCGCACAGGCGGCGGCGATCTTTGCCAGATCCTGCGCGGTGGACACGTTGCCGTAGTCAAACAGGCCGTGGGCACAGGTAAAGTTCGTGCCGGTGCAGCCCAGCTCCTGGGCACGGGCGTTCATCTGCTTGACGAAATCCAGCACGCTGCCGCCCACATCGTAGGCAATGACGCTGGCGGCGTCGTTGGCGCTGACGATGAGCATGGCGTTCAGCAGGTCGATGCGGCGCACCGTCTCGCCGATGCGCAGGCCCATAGTGGTGCCGTTAGCGTTCTGGATATCCCGGAACTCCTGGGTCAGCGCGGTGGGCACGGTCACTTCACCGTTCAGATCCTTGCCGCTTTCCAGCAGCAGCAGGGCCGTCATGAGCTTGGTCAGGCTGGCAACATACTGCTGCTGGTCAGCATTCTGGTTCAGGATGGTCTTGCCGGTGTCGGCGTTGAACAGGTACACCGCCTCGGTCTCGCTGGCGGTCTGGATGGGCATGGGATATACCGCAAGGCCCGGCAGTGCAGCAGCAGCGGCCAGTGCCAGCGTGAGCACCAGCGCCGTCATGCGGCGGAAGATGGTGTTTTTGAACATGAGCGTGCCCCCTTGTATCTGCTTGCCGACGCACGGCAAAAATTTTTGTTTTGAAACAGCTCCTACTTGCCGGAAAGGCTCTGGCTTGCTATACTACTTTAAAGAATACCATAAACCAGCCAAAAGAGAAAGAGAGAAAGGCGGTTTTTAACAATGTTTCTGTCCTTTTGTGGAAAAGTTCCCCGCGACGAGGGGGCCGCTTTTGTAGCGCCCAACGCCACCGTGCAGGGAGATGTGATCCTGAAAGCCGGTTCCACGGTGTGGTACGGGGCCGTGCTGCGCGGCGACGACGGCACTTTGACCATTGGCGAAAACTCCAACGTGCAGGATAACGCCGTGCTGCACTGTGATGTGGGCGGTGCTGTAATGCTGGGCAAAAGCGTCACCGTGGGCCACGGTGCCCTTGTGCACGGGTGCACAGTAGGGGACGGCAGCCTCATCGGAATGCACGCCACCCTGCTCAACCACTGTGTCGTGGGCAAAAACTGCATCATCGGCGCGGGTGCGCTGGTGCCGGAGGGCATGGTGATCCCGGATAACTCGGTGGCTGTGGGCGTGCCCGCAAGGGTCATCAAGCAGGTAAGCGCGGCCCAGATCGAGGCCAACCTGCACAACGCCGCCCACTACGTAGAGCACGGCAAGCTTCACGCCGCCGAGCTTGCCAAGGGCTGACCCTGTGCCGATTTTACAGTTTTTTACCATATTTTTTCGTCTTTCCGCCAAAAAGCCGACATTTTAATTGACACCTGCGGTCTTGTCTGCTATAGTGAAATTGGCAGTTTATGTCATTCTGGAATACCAGAATTTTTGTACACCGCGCTGTTTGGTTTTTATCATTGGGGGAATTTTGTAAAAAGTTCATTGCGGGATGTTTTTTCACAGAAATGTAATGACTTTTCACTTAAAATCGGGTATACTATACCTTGCGGGGAGACGGGGCCGCAACCGTCTTTCCGCACATGATTCCTCCTCACACCAAAGCAATACCCCAAACAGAAACTCCCTCCGGTGTACCGCAAGCGCCGGAGGGAGTTTCTGTTTGCATCAGCTTTTGTATTTTATGATTTCCTGCAATCAAAGGAGAGATTTTTATGTCTGAACTGATCACCCGCCGTACCTTTTTAAAGGCCACTGGTGCCGCCGCACTGGTCGCTGCCGCCGGCAGTATGCTGGTTGGCTGCGGCGAAGGTTATGGTGCAACCCCCGGCAACCCGACCCTGCCCACCATTGACACCGGTACTTTTGCTACATTGGGCAGCACCTATGTGGATATGGGGCCGCTGACTGGCACTTGGGTCTCCCGTACTACTTACGAATCGGACGGATGGCGGCATAATTATCTTTACACCGGTCTTTCTATTGATAACTCCTATAACACAGATTCTTCCGTTACGATTTCTACCAGTAATTTTACCTGCAAACATAATGGTACTACCGAATCTGGTCTGAAAGTGTGCAGTCTGGGCAATTTTGGCCTGAACAGCGCCGGAACCGGTTTCCAGTATATTTCTTCCGTAACCGTTGCCAAAGGTGAGCGTAAAACTGTTCCTATCTATATTGACCTTGGCCCGGTGAATACGACTACCCTTAATGTCAGAGGCGTTTTTACGGTTGAGCTGAAACTGGGCGGAAAAACGGCCACCTTTAAATATCAGCCCATCTACGATGACCCCACTATTGAATAAAAATCATGATGCTAAAAACCGGAAGGGCACAATGCTCTTCCGGTTTTTCTTTTTGCATTACAGCGCGCGGAACTTTGCCGCAAACACGCTGAGCACGATTTTAGGGTTCACCTGCGCGCCAAGGCGCTGGATGGCGGCTTCGGCCAGACGCAGGGCACGCTGGGCGGCAATGCCCTGCACCGGTGCGTGGGGGCTTTGCCGCAGGCCCGCTGCCGCCACCGCGCGGAAGTCCGTCAGCAGGGCGGCGGCACCGGCCTTGTCCTTTTCGTAGGCGGCCAGCAGGCAGGCTGCGGCATAGCTGTCACGGTCGGCAGCGGCCTTTGCCAGCTGCAGGGCCTTTTCCACCTGCGCGGTGCGGGCTTCGTCCTGTGCGGCGGCAAGCACCGTGCCAATGTGACCGTCGAACAGTTCGCTGTACAGCGCGGCCGTCTTTTTGTCCACCCCCTGTGCGGCGCAGTAGCGGGCGCACTGCTCCGGCGAGACAGGAGCCACTGCAAAGCTGACGCAGCGGCTGCGGATGGTGGGCAGCACGCCTGCCAGCGAATCCGCCGTAAGCAGGAACAGCGCCCCCTCCGGCGGCTCTTCCATCACCTTCAGCAGGGCATTGGCGGATTCCTCGTTCATCTTTTCCACATGGTAGAGCAGCACGGCACGGCCCTCGGCCGAAAGGCTGGTGTTGAAGATCTCGCTGCGCATAGCCTTGACCTGACTGACCAGATATTTGCCGCCTGCGCCCATACCGGCAACGCTGATCGCTTCACGCACGATGCCGGTCTCCACATGGCCGCTGTCGCGGTCGCCAGGCTTACCCACAGCACGGCAGCATTCGCCCCGCAGAAGGGCCTCAGCGGGCGCTCCGCCTGCAGGGTAAAGATAATCTGCCGCAATGCAGCGGGCCGCAAAACCGGCTCCAAGGCCCTCTTCTCCCACCAGCAGCACGCTGTGGGTCAGGCGGCGGGCTGCCAGCATCAGCTGCACGCTGCTTTTCAGTTCTGCATTGCCCTCCATGCGGTCCAGCATCATGGTGTTTCTCCTTACCTTCTGTTTCTCCGCTTCCACTGCTCACGGCGTACCCACGCGCGGACGGAACGATAGGCCATCGAGCCAAAGAACAGCCAGACGTTCGCCATGCTGAGCAGCAGGCTCAGCTTTTGCGGCAGCGGCGCGCCCAGAAAGCTGAGCACCCACAGTGCTGCCGCAAAAAAACCAAAGTATTTCACCCGGATGGGGATGACAAAGAACAGCAGCACCTGTACCTCCGGGTACAGCATGGCAAAGGCCAGCAGCAGCGAAAGGGACAGGCAGTAGGTGCTGCCGGTCACGCCGGTGAGCAGGCAGGCCAGCACAGTGCCCAGCATCCCGGAGAGCAGATACACCGTATAGCGGAAATCGCCCCACTCCTGTTCCAGCGCCGTGCCGATGAACCATGTGAAATAGATGCCCAGCACCGCGCTGAGGATGCTGCCGCCGTAAGAGGGGATGAACGCAAAGGTGATGATGCGCCAGATCTGGCCGCGCAGCAGAAAATAGCGGCTGAGTGCCAGCCAGACACTGACGGTCTGGTTGACAAACAGCTCGATGGCCAGCACAAGGATCTGCCCGCCCACCAGAATGTTGGTCAGATTCGGGATGCCGAAGCGGCCGTATTTGCGCTCCAGCTGGTTGAGCCAATTGTTCATATAGGGTGCCTCCAACGCATTGTATTCCGATATCGGTGAGTTTTGCCGCATTTTTCTGCTGTTATTGTACCATGATTGGCCGGGGCATTCAAGGCAATGCCACAGTGTGGAAAACTGCCGCATCTTCCGCCCAAAAATACAGCTGTCAAGCGGATCTTGCGGCACAAAAACACAACCGGAAAGTGTATGGAGTTTCCTGTCTGGAATGAACTTTTCACTTTTTCCACCGGGTTTTCCACCGTTTTTGTGAAGAAAAGGGCAAGTTTTCCATGAGGTTTTCCACTTTTTCCACCGGGTTTTCCACAACAAAAGGGCATCAGCCCTATACACACCGTAATTCAGGCCGCAGCTTTCTGGTAAGTTTTGGGCAAAAATGCGGGCATTCTGCCTTTTATAAAAAAGAAAGTCGAAGGATTTTCTTTGCATTCTACAAACCGTTCCCGAGCGGTGATTTATTTTTCTCCAATCTGGAATGAACCGGTCACAAGTTTTCAACACCGGGCCGCTGCCGTTTTTCCGTGTGGAAAAGGCGGGGAAACATGCAGTTTTCCACACCGGAAAAAGCAATGCCGGGCAGTCACTTCAAGACCGTCCGGCATTGCTCTATTATTTACATCATATTGTGGAACACCAGCTGTGCGATCTGGAAATACAGGATCAGGCTGCAGGCATCCACGATGGTGGTGATGAAGGGGGTAGCCATGATGGCCGGGTCTGCACCCAGCTTCTTGGCAGCCAGCGGCAGCATACCGCCCACCAGCTTTGCCAGAATGACGCTGAAGAACAGCGAAACGCTGACCACGATGGCATAGCCCATCACGTTAGCGTACTGGCCGGGGAACAGGAAGGTGTACATCAGGTAGATGCGCAGGCCGTTCACGATGCCCAGCACCGCGCCCACGATGGCAGACACCCGCAGCTCCTTGCCCAGCACCCGCATAAAGTCGGCGGGCTCTACCTCGCCCAGAGCCAGACCGCGCACCATCAGGGTGCTGATCTGGTTGCCGCAGTTGCCGGCGGTATCCATCAGCATGGGCATGAAGGAGACCAGCAGCGGCAGGCTGACAAAGGCCTCTTCATAGTGGGTGGTGACCATGCCGGTAAAGGTGGCAGACAGCATCAGGATCAGCAGCCATGGAATGCGCTGCTTCGCGTGGGTCCAGACGCTGGTGCCGAAGTAGGTGGTGGCATCGTCGTCCGGCAGAATAGCAGCCATCTTCTGCATATCCTCGGTGCTCTCGTCGGTCAGAACGTCGATTGCATCGTCGATGGTGATGATACCCACGAACATGCCCTCGTTGTCCAGAACAGGCATGGCGGTAAAGTCGTAGCGCTGCATCTCACGGGCCACGTACTCCTGATCGTCGGTCACTTTCACAGTGACCACGTTATCATCCATGATCTCAGTGATGGGAGTATGCGGCTCTGACAGCAGCAGGCTTCGGGCAGAAACAACGCCCTTCAGGCGGTTGCGCTCCACCACGTAGCAGGTGTACACGGTCTCTGCGTTTTCGCCCTGCTTGCGGATGGCTTCAAAGGCCTGCGCCACGGTCATCTCCTCGCGCAGACGGACATATTCGGGGGTCATCAGGCTGCCGGCAGAGCTTTCGGGGTAGTTCAGCAGCTTGTTCAGGCTCTCACGGGTCTGCTTGGAGGATTTTTCCAGCACCCGCTTCACCACGCCTGCAGGCATATCCTCCAGCAGGTCGGCGGCATCGTCCAGACTCATCTCTTCAATAGCGCCCACCAGCTCCACATCTGAGAAGGCGTTCACCAGATCGTCGCGGGCTTCGTCGGACATATAGGCAAAGGCCTCGGTGGCCACTTCCTTTTTGAGCAGGCGGAACACCACAAGGCGGTTGTTTTCGTCCAGCTCTTCCAGCAGCTCGGCAAGGTCGGCGGGCTGCTCTTCCTCGGTGACTTCGCGCAGCTTGACGTACTGCTTCTTGATGAGCAGCTTGAGCAGGCGGCTCTTGGTGAGCATCTCAGGGTTGGCCTTGACCTCTTCGTCGTTGGCTTCCTCTTTTTCGGCCTCGCGCATGTCCTGCTTGAGGTCTTCAGTAGCTTCCTCGTTCAGATCTTCAGCCAGCTTCTGGCGGACCTCGGCGGGGATATCAGCAGGCAGCTCCTGCACCGGCAGCGCCTGTTCCGCAGCATCAGCCGTCAGCTTCTTTTCTTCCATATCCATTGGGCGTACCTCCTCAGTTTTTACGGAACAGGAGCAGCTCCTGTATCCGGAGGACGCAGCAGATCGGGAAACAAAAAACGCGCCGCCTTGCCTGCCGGAATGCCGCAAACGCCGCATTCTGCGCACACAAAGCCGCGCCTTCCTCTGCTCTGTTTTGCGGAAAGATGCACCGTTGAAGCGGTGCTTTTCCGCAGGACTCAGCGAAGGAGGCGAACGGTTGGGGAAAACGCAGTTGTTTTTGTTTTCTGATCCACCGCGCCGGTGGTTCTACTTCGACTATGATCCGGGTCCATTTTCCTGCGTTCACCTCCAAGTTTTCATATTCATTTTTATTATAGCGCCGCAAAAAAACGGGGTCAACCCTAAACCACCGATTTACCAGAATTTTGCAAAACAAAACACCCTCTTCCGTGTTGCGGCACACGAAAAAGGGTGTTTTGCTTGGATATTGCCTTGGTGTGAGGAGGAATCATGTTACTTGGGTAAGCGGTTGCGGCCCCGCTTCCCATGGCAAAAGTATAACAGCTTTCACAATTGAATTCGTTAAGAAGCTATGAAGAAACTGTAAAAAGGGAATGGTATCTTTTGGAAGATTTTGTGATAACATTTTTTGATTGACCTTCGTTTTTTCACATGCTAAAATGGAACTGTAAAAGCGGCTGTTGTGATGCCAGATCACAGCAGCCGCTTCTCTTTTACACAAAAAATACGCCCCGGTCACCTTGCGGTGAACGGGGCGCTAAAACGAAGCTCGTTTTTTACTGCGGCAAGATCCCTGCAAAGCAGGTCTTATGCAGCAGGCGGAGCAAGGTATCTGCAAGCAGACCTTATGCTCCTGACACACGCGGGGTGTGCTTTCAAGGACCCTCGCGGGCGCTTTGGTATCTCATATCCCGCTGCGGTGCTCCGCACGGAACAAAGCACCGCCCGGGAAGTGAAATCAGATAGAACTCGTATGGCGAATGCTGTACTTCAGCACATCACCTGCATGGATGGATGCGTTTCTCCGCTTCGTACCGCTGCATTGCGCAGTAACCGCCGGTACGGGGCAGCCGCCCTCTTGCATTGTGGGGCTAAGGTGCCGCAAATATCTGCATCCAAAGCGCAGAAAAATGCTTACTTGTACAGGTCGACCAGACGGGTCAGGTGCTCGTAGCGGTCGTTTGCAACTTCCTGGTTGCGTGCGAACAGCTCCTTAGCACGGTCGGGGAATGCACGAGTCAGGCGGCTGTAACGGGTCTCGTTAGCCAGCAGTGCCTGATACTTCTCGTTATCCACAGCCTTGGAGGTCAGGGTGAACGGATTCTTGCCCTGAGCCTTGTTTGCCGGGTTGAAGGTGAACAGGTTCCAGTAACCGGCCTCAACTGCCTTCTTCATCTCGTTCTGGCAGTTGGTCATGCCGCCCTTGACACCGTGCAGCTCGCAGGGAGCGTAGCCGATGATCAGAGACGGGCCGGGGTAAGCCTCAGCCTCAGCGATGGCCTTGACAGCCTGAGCCGGGTTAGCACCCAGTGCGATCTGAGCAACATAGATGTAACCGTAGGTCATAGCGATCTCGGACAGGCTCTTCTTGCTGATTTCCTTACCAGCAGCAGCGAACTGGCAGACTTCACCAATGTTGGAAGCCTTGGATGCCTGTCCACCGGTGTTGGAGTACATCTCAGTATCGAAGACCATCACGTTGACATCCTCGCCGGAAGCCAGAACGTGGTCCAGACCACCGAAGCCGATGTCGTATGCCCAGCCGTCACCACCGAAGATCCAGACGGACTTCTTGGCGATGAACTGCTTGCTCTTCAGGATCTCTGCAGACTTCTCGCAGCCGGCAGCAGCAGCCTTCTCCAGCTCAGCGATCAGGGCCTTTGCGGGCTCGTCGTTGGCCTTGGTGTTGTTCTTGGTCTCCAGGAACTTCTCAAAGGCAGCCTTCAGCTCAGCAGAAGCCTTGTCGGAACCAGCAACCTCTGCGATCTCCTTGATCAGGTTCTCGCGGACGGTCTTCTGGCCGATGTACAGGCCCAGACCATGCTCTGCGTTATCCTCGAACAGGGAGTTGCACCATGCAGGACCATGGCCGCTGTCCTTGTTGACGGTGTACGGAGAGATGGAAGCGGTGCCGCCCCAGATGGAGGAGCAGCCGGTAGCGTTGGAGATGTACATCTTCTCGCCGAACAGCTGAGTGATCAGGCGAGCGTAAGAAGTCTCGGCACAGCCTGCGCAGGAGCCAGAGAACTCCAGCAGCGGCTGGTTGAACTGAGAACCGATGACGGTATCGTCAGCAAACTTGGAAGGCTTCTTGGAGATGTTGGCCACGCAGTAGTCGAACACTGCCTGCTGATCGGCCTGGCTGTCCTGCGGCACCATGGTGATAGCCTTGGTGGGGCAGACGGTGACGCACTCGCCGCAGCCCATGCAGTCCAGAGGAGACACAGCCATAA
Organism: Faecalibacterium sp. BIOML-A4; assembly: GCF_009679665.1. Classification (NCBI taxonomy): domain Bacteria; kingdom Bacillati; phylum Bacillota; class Clostridia; order Eubacteriales; family Oscillospiraceae; genus Faecalibacterium; species Faecalibacterium sp. BIOML-A4. The sequence goes on from NZ_WKZG01000010.1 coordinate 43,932, forward strand.
CAAACTTGTACTCGTTTGCGGGCTTGTTGTCGCGGCTCTTGGTCTGTGCAGGAGCAGCTGCCAGCTCGTCGGCGGTCAGCTGGAAGGGACGGATGGTAGCATGAGAGCAGACGAATGCACACTGGTTACAGCCAACGCACTTTGCAGCATCCCACTCGGGGACGTTGACAGCGGTGCCGCGCTTCTCGTATGCAGAAGCGCCCTGCTCCCACTCGCCGTTTGCATTTGCCACGAAGGAAGAGACAGGCAGGCTGTCGCCGTCCATACGGGCAATGGGCTCCATGACATCGCGGATCTGCTTGACCAGCTCCGGACGGCCGGTGAGAGCCTTGGGTGCGGGATCAGCCTCGGGGTTGGACCAGGATGCGGGCACGTCCACCTTGTGGATGGCATCAACGCCTGCATCGATAGCCTTCCAGTTCATCTCAACGACGTCCTGGCCCTTCTTGCCGTAGCTCTTCTGAGCTGCCTGCTTCATGAAGTTGACGGCATCCTCGATGGGCATGACGTCAGCCAGCTTGAAGAATGCAGACTGCAGGATGGTGTTGGTGCGCTTGCCCATGCCGATCTCGATAGCCTTATCGATTGCATTGATGGTATACAGCTGGATGTTGTTGTCAGCGATATACTTCTTTGCCTCGGCGTTCAGGTGCTGGCCCAGCTCCTCATCGGACCACTGGCAGTTGATCATGAACACGCCGCCGGGCTTGACATCCTGGACCATCTTCATGCCCATGTGGATGTAAGCGGGGTTGTGGCAGGCCACGAAGTCAGCCTGGTTGATGTAGTAGGGGCTGCGGATGGGCTTGTCGCCGAAACGCAGATGGCTGATGGTCACGCCGCCGGTCTTCTTGGAGTCATACTGGAAGTATGCCTGAACATACTTGTCGGTATGGTCGCCGATGATCTTGACGGAGTTCTTGTTAGCACCGACAGTACCGTCGCCGCCCAGACCCCAGAACTTGCACTCCTTGGTGCCAGCAGCTGCGGTGATGGGAGCGGGCTTGACTTCCGGCAGAGACAGGAAGGTGACATCATCGGTGATACCCAGAGTGAAGCGCTCCTTGGGCTGATCCTTCTCCAGCTCCTTGAACAGAGCAAAGATGGAGGACGGCGGGGTATCCTTGCTGCCCAGACCGTAACGGCCGCCGGTCAGAACGACATCGTTCAGGCCAGCCTCACGCAGGGTAGCGGCAACATCCAGGTACAGGGGCTCGCCCAGAGAGCCGGGCTCCTTGGTGCGGTCCAGCACAGCCACCTTCTTGGCGGTCTTGGGCAGGACCTTCAGCAGGGAAGCGGAGACCCAGGGACGGTACAGGCGGACCTTGACGATACCGACCTTCTCGCCCTTGGCGTTCAGGTAGTCGATGACCTCATCAGCAACGTCGCAGATGGAGCCCATAGCCACGATCACACGGTCAGCATCGGGTGCGCCGTAGTAGTTGAACAGATCGTAGTTGGTACCCAGCTTTGCGTTGATCTTGGCCATGTACTTCTCAACAACAGCAGGCAGAGCGTTGTAAACGCTGTTGCATGCCTCACGATGCTGGAAGAACACGTCGCCGTTCTCGTGGGAGCCGCGCATCTTGGGGTGCTCGGGGTTCAGAGCCTTCTTACGGAACTCCTCCACAGCCTCCATGTTGCACATTTCCTTCAGATCGGCGTAATCCCACTTCTCGATCTTCTGGTACTCATGAGAAGTACGGAAGCCATCGAAGAAGTTCAGGAAGGGAACCTTGCCCTCGATGGCGCACAGATGTGCGACAGGGGACAGATCCATGACTTCCTGCACGCTGCTCTCGACCAGCATTGCAAAGCCGGTCTGACGGCATGCCATAACGTCGCTGTGATCACCAAAGATGTTCAGGGACTGAGTAGCAACGGTACGTGCAGAAACATCGAACACGCAGGGCAGCTGCTCAGCAGCGATCTTGTACATGTTGGGGATCATCAGCAGCAGGCCCTGAGAAGCGGTGAAGGTGGTGGTAACAGCACCTGCACCCAGAGAGCCGTGCACAGCGCCAGCAGCGCCGGCCTCAGATTCCATCTCGACGACCTTGACCTGATTGCCGAAGATGTTCTTCTGGCCAGCTGCGGACCACTGGTCCACAGAGTCAGCCATCGGAGAAGACGGGGTAATGGGGTAGATGGCAGCCACGTCCGTGTAGGCATACGCTACATGGGCGGCAGCGGTATTGCCATCCATAGTTTGCTTTGCTCTAGGCATTTTTCTTCCTCCATTATTCAGAATTTGGTACCTTTTGCGCGGGGCAATATGCCCCACATGGGACCGGAGAACCCCATAAAGGCACTATTGCTTGTATACTATAATAGCAAATTCCGCCCATAAAGTAAACGCAAACCGCTCAACAAACGCACCAAAAATAAAGAAATTTTTTTAGCGCTTTTGTACGTCTTTAGTTCGTTAAAGTGAGCAATGGCGCGGATTTTCCGGTTTTGGCCTGCCTGCTTTGCCAGATCCTGTAATTTTTTTCGCAAAAAGGGGAGGGAACCCTCTCAGTCACGGCTTGCGCAGCGCCGCGCTTTCTCAGAAAGCGGCGCTGCAAATGCTGCTTTCCGTTACGCCCCCTCCCGTGAAAAGGCAATTCTGGAAAATCCGCGTTTGTGTAGCAATGAAAGCCCCAGTGGGGCTTTCAAGCGGCAGAGCGGTCTGCGTTAGCAGATGGAGGGGCTTTGCCCCGACAAGCTCCGCAGATTTTCCAGAATTGCGAAATTATAAATATTCTTTCCGCTGATTATGCGCAAAGCAAATGCGGCGCGCATTTCAAATCGTCCCATCCTCTTATATTTATCACATCTTTATTGACAACAAACCTCATTTTGCCGTAAACTGAAGCCATAGAAAACCGGCGCTGTGCCGGGCAAAGAGGGTAATAAAATGGAGAAGACCGTGCATTACGAAAAAACACTCACCAGCGAGGTGCTCTTCGAGGGCCGGGTGATCACCCTGACAAAAGACACTGCTCTGCTGGAAAACGGCAAGACCGCCGAACGCGAAGTGGTGCATCACCACGGCGGTGCGTGCATCCTGCCCTATTTTGAGGACGGCACCATCTGCATGGTGCGCCAGTTCCGCTACGCCATGCAGCAGGAGCTGTGGGAGCTGCCTGCCGGCAAGCTGGAAAAGGGTGAGGACCCCTTTGAAGCCGCCAAGCGGGAGCTGGGCGAGGAGTGCGGCCTGACCGCGGACAATTATATCTCTCTGGGCCAGTTTTTCCCCACCGTGGGCTATGACACCGAAGTGATCTATACATGGGTCGCCACCGGCCTGCACAAGACCCAGATGCATCTGGATGCCGATGAATTCCTGACCCCTGACCGTGTGCCGCTGGATAAAGCTTATGAGATGGTCATGAGCGGCGAGATCCGGGACGGCAAGACCATTGCCGGTATCCTGAAGCTCAAGGCCCTGATCGCCGAGGGCAGGCTGTGAACATCCTGTACGAAGATGCCGCCCTTGTGGTGCTGGACAAGCCCGCCGGACTTTCCAGCGAAGAGGGCGTGCCCGCAGCCCTGCGGCAGCTGTGGGGCCAGCCGGATGCCTTTGTAGGGGTGGTGCACCGGTTGGACACGGGTGTGTCCGGCCTGATGGTGTTTGCCAGAACGCCCGGGGCTGCAGCCGCACTCAGCCGTCAGATCACCCAGAGCCAGAACGCCTACGCTGTGCAGGATGGCAGGGCCGAAGGGAAGCCGGAAGTGCCGCAGTTCATCAAGCAGTACCGTGCCGTCATTGCAGGCGGGCCGGACGAAGCACTGTCCGCCGAAGGCACCCTGCGGGACTGGCTGTTCAAGGACAGCCGCCGGGGCCGGGTGTTCCCGGTCAGCCGCCCCCGCAAGGGCGTACGGGAAGCCGTGCTGGAATACCGCATCGTGAAAACGGCAGGAGAGATGAGCCTTGCTGAGATCACGCTGCACACCGGCCGCACCCATCAGATCCGGGTGCAGTTTGCATCCCGGAAGCATCCGCTGGCCGGAGACGGCAAATACGGAAGCCGCGTAAAAGGCAGCATTGCCCTGCAGAGCTGTGGCCTGCAGTTTTTGCACCCGGAGACCGGAAAGCCCATGGCATTCACGCTGCCGCTGCCGGAGGGTGCGTTCTGGAAACCGTTTGAAGAATAATGCATTTCCATTAGGTGAGAGGTATGGAACAATACAAAACTGATGCTGAGATCTATGCTGTGCTGGAGCGGGAAATCATTGACCTGACCATCCGCCCCGGCTCTTCGCTGAGCGAAAATCCGCTCTGTGCCCGCTTTGGCGCACCGCGCACCCTGATCCGGGTGGTGCTGCAGAAGCTGCAGGAAAACGGGCTGGTAAAGATCGTGCCTTACAAGGGCACCACCGTTACCCGGCTGAACCGCCGCATCGTGGACGAGCTGATCTACGAGCGCACCGCCGTGGAAGCCCGCGTATTGCGGGATTTTTCGCCCCGGTGCACCCCGGAGCAGCGGGCGTTGATCCGCAGGCGGGTGGAAGCCTACGAGGCCCTTGCAGCCATGGAGAGCCCGGATTACAACAAGCTGTACGAAGCCGACCGTGCCCTGCACGGGACATGGTTTGCCGCCATGGATAAAATGTACCTGTGGAGCACCCTGCAGAATGCCCACGCCGACTACAGCCGCTTCCGGATGCTGGACACCATGACCACCGGCGGTCTTGCCGAGGTGATCGCAGACCACCGCAACCTGATGAACGCCATCGAGCGGTGCGACCTTGCTGCCTTTGAGCCACTGGTGGAACGGCACCTGTACGGCGGCATCCGGCGGCTTGGCTCCAAGCTGACCGAGGAATATGCCGATTATTTTGAGCCGGAAAAGTAATTGTTCTATGTGGAACAATGGTTGAACCCTCTCAGTCTGCTCCCGATGGTCGCAGCCAGCTCTCCCAAAGGGAGAGCTTTTTTGCATCTTCCGGTCAACACAAATAAAGCTCCCCCTTCGGGGGAGCTGGCGAACGCAGTGAGCCTGAGAGGGTTCGTTCTCAGGCAAGCGACCTCGCCCTCTCCGTCTTTGCTTCGCAAATCCAGCTCTCCCAAAGGGAGAGGCCTTGGCAAAAAGATGAAGTTTGCGGGGGCTGCCAAAGGCTCTCCCTTTGGGAGAGTTGGCAAGCCCGACAGGGCTTGACTGAGAGGGCTAGGATGCTGCTCTTAAAATGATCTTCTCACAGTACCCCGGAAATAAAAATTTCCAGACCAATGCCAATGAGGATGATGCCGCCCAGAATGGATGCCTTGCCGGAGAGCTTGGTGCCAAACTTTTTGCCGATGCGCAGGCCCGCCATGCAGATAAAGAAGGTGACCACCGCAATGATGAGCGATGCCGCAAGTGCCATCAGCCAGCCGTATTCCGAAATGGTGAAGCCCACCGAAAGCGCATCGATACTGGTGGCGATGCCCTGCATGAGCAGTGCACCCGCACTCAGCTCTGCTGCTTCTTCGGCCTCTTCGCCCTTGATGCCATCCACCAGCATTTTGCCGCCAATATAGCCCAGCAGAGCCAGCGCGATCCACGGGATGAACTTTTCAAACGAAGAGAACAGCTCCACAATGGTGTGCACGCACACCCAGCCTGTCATGGGCATCACGGCCTGAAAAAGGGCAAAGGTGCCCGCGATCCTGCACATGGTTCCCCTGCTCATGCGGGGGTCGTGCAGGCCGTTTGCCATGGACACCGAGAACGCATCCATTGCAAGGCCCACGCCCAGCAGGGCACTGTTGAGGAAAAATACAAAGCTCCATTCCATATTGTCTGCCTCCTGAATCTGACCAGAATATCGGGCAATACAAAACCCGGTCTCGGGCGCACATGTACGTCCGGGACCGGGTGATTTTTTTGAAACCAACTCCATGTGCACGGGCGCTGTTCTATGCGCCAAAAACACATGAGTCTCGCAAATGAAAGCAAGCCAGACCGGAACCAACGGTCATCATGTTGACTTGCTGCGCTCTGCAAAAGCGCCTGCTACTCCCCCACGGGTATTTGTGATTGTTTTGCCATTGTAGCATATCTTTGCAGGGAAGTCCAGACAAACCTGCACGGTTACACGGTATTTTTCCATCGGCGGGCAAAATACCAGTCCTGTGAAATAATAAAACACAGGGTGTTGCCCAGTGCCCTCAGGGTAACAGCATGTTCCTGACGCAAGGCCCGGCGGGCGCAGCGCTCGTACTCCCGCGCCTGCTGCATCCGGGCACTCCGGCGCTCTTCGGCGGTCAGGTGCATTCCCACATCGATCAGGGAGTGCAGCAGTGCCCAGTACAGCTCACACAGCGAACCTGTGATGCCATGGCGGCGGACGCACTCAAACACGGTATAGTTTGCTTCCACACGGTCGAGATTGCGCAGGGTGACTTTGCTGTTGACGATGCTGCCCGCCACCTTGCGGTAAAGGTACAGCGCATCCGGGATATTCGCGATTCTGTCCGCTTTTTCGTAGGCGTAGGCGATCAGCAGGGTGTCCTCGTTCAGCTTGCCCTCTGCAAAGCGCAGCTGCGCAAAAATGCTGCGGTGGTACAGCTTGTTCCACACCACCATGTAGGGCAGAAGGGTGCTGTGCTCCAACGCCTGCTCCGGGGTCAGCACCTCCCGCCGCACATGCAGATACTGCTCCCGGATGGGGGTCAGGGCTTCGTCCACCTGCCGGTAATTGCACACGGCCATCTGTGCACCGGCCTCCTGCGCCGCATGGTAAAGCTTTGCGCAGAAGTCCGGCGTGATGGTGTCGTCTGAATCCACAAAGGCGATCCATTCGCCCTCTGCCGCGTCCAGCCCGGCATTGCGTGCCACGCTCAGGCCACGATTCTTCTGGTGGATGACCCGGATGCGGCTGTCCTTTGCCGCTGCGGCATCGCACAAAGCAGGGCATCTGTCCGGAGAGCCATCGTCCACCAGGATCAGCTCAAAATCCGTGAAGGTCTGGGCAAGGATGGAAGAGATGCAGGCGCTCAGAAAACGCTCTGTCTTATATACCGGCACGATGATGCTGATCTCCGGCTGTTTTTTATGTTGTTCCTGCACAATAAACTCCTCATTGCTTCAGGTCGTTTTCTGCCGTCTTTCCGCCCTTTTGCGGCATAGATCCAGATAACTGCAGGCCGATGCAGCGCAGACCACTGCCGCCCACAAATTTTTTAGTGTTACGCCGCGGGCTTGCATCAGCCGATGGCGGGCTGTACGCTCATACGCAAAGGCTTCCTTCATCCGGGGGCTTTTGCGCTCTTCCGGTGTCAGATGCAGCCAGATGTCCCACACGGCAGTCAAAATCGGGCGATAGGCTGCACACAAAGCATCCCGGATGCCGTTTTGGTACAGCACATCAAACAGGCGGTACCATGCTTCCACCCAGTCCAGTGTTTTCAAGGTAGTCTTGCGGTGCATGGCACTGCCGGTAACGATGCGGTAATTGTATAAAAAATCCCATATACCGCAGGCAGAAACCGCTCTTGCGTAAATGACCGGCATGAGACAGGTATCTTCAAACGCCTTGTTTTCTGGATAGCGCAGATTTTCCAGCAGTTTTCGGCGATAAAGCTTATTCCACGGAACCTGAAAATCCGACACCACCATCCGGCGCAGAACTTCCTCCTGCGGCAAAAACTCGTTCAAAAGGCGATGTTCTCCGCCTGCAAGCGTTTTGCCCGTTTCATCAATGCACTGACTGCTGCAGATTGCAAAATCTGCACCCGTTTCCAGCACTGCCTTATGCATTTTTTCCAGATACTCCGGTTCCACCGTATCATCCGAATCCACAAACGCGATCCAATTTCCCTGTGCTGCATCCAGACCCGCATTGCGGGCTGTACTTACACCGCCGTTTTGCTTATGGATCACCCGCACGCGGCTGTCCCTTTTTGCTGCTGCATCGCACAGGGCAGGGCAGTTGTCCGGTGAGCCATCGTCCACAAGGATCAGTTCAAAATCTGTAAAGGTCTGAGCGAGGATGGAATCAATGCACTCATTCAGATATTTTTCCACCTGATACACTGGCACGATGATGCTGATCTCCGGATATTTCTGCGGATTCTTTGCATTCCGCCCACTCACAGCGCGTTCTCCTTTCGGACCGGTTTGCGGTGGTACTTATAGTCATAGTAGCGCTGTGGCGCTACAAAATTGAGCGCCGTTTCCAGCACGTTGCGCAGGGTATAGGCCCCGCCCTGCCGGATCTCCGCTTTTGCTTGTGCAATGCAGGCTTCGGTCTGCTTTACCTTGGCATCCTGCCGCAGCTCCGGCGGGAGCCGCTTTTTAATGCCCCGGAAATATTTTTTCATCAGCGCATATTGTAAAAAAGCGGCGTCCTTTTTGCCGTGCTTCAGGGTGCATTGCAGAAGTTTATAGTTTGCCTCGACCTCCTCCAGACTTTTCAGAGTTTTTTTTCCGCGCATGATGCCCTGCGGGTTCAGCCGGTAGTGGTAGAGCGTTTCGCCCACGCAGGCCACCTTGGTGACCTGCTCGTAGACGGTGGGTGTGGTAAAGGCATCCTCGTAGTTTTTGCCCATCGGGAAGCGCAGCGTCTCGAACAGTTCCCGGCGGTGCAGCCGCGTTGCCGCCTGAATGAGCGGCGCGAGACGAATGCGGTGGAACGCTTCGTCCTGCGAGATTACTTCGTCCCGCAGCGGGTGCTCCTGATAGCCGCTCAGGGAGCCGTCCACTTCCAGAAACAGCATGTTGCAGGCCGCAAGCTCTGCGCCGGACTCCGTCGCCGCACGGTAGAGCTTCTCGCAGAAGGTCTTTTCCACGGTGTCGTCCGAATCAATGAAGGAGAGCCAATTTCCCCGTGCAACATCGATTCCGGCATTTCTCGCCCCGCTCAGCCCCTTATTCTGCTGGTGGATCACCCGCACGCGGCTGTCTTTTTCCGCCGCTGCATCACACAGGGCAGGGCAGTTGTCCGGGGAGCCATCGTCCACCAGGATCAGCTCAAAATCCGTAAAGGTCTGTGCCAGAATGGAATCAATGCATTCGTTCAGGTATTTTTCCACCTTATACACCGGCACGATGATGCTGATCTCCGGGGATTTTTTTTGCTTTGTCATGTTCCTTAAACCACTTTCTGTGTTTATTTTTATTCTTCACACGCTATTTCTATTATACATGGTTTGGATGGATTTGAAAAGAAGCCGCCGTGCAGAAATCCTTGCGCGGCGGCTTCTTTCAAATCTTATTGTGTTTTCAAGGTTTACTCTTCGCCCTTATCGTCTGCTTCCGGGGCTTCTGCAGCGGCGGCAGCATCTGCAGCTTCCATGGCGGCAAGCTGCTCGGCAGTCGGCTCTGCATCAGCATCGGAGGTGTCGATCTGCTCGGTCTGGGCCTCGTCGTCGTGGTCGGTGCGGGCAAGTACCATCACCTTATCGTTCTCACCCAAGCGCATCACCCGCACGCCGGAACCGTAGCGGCTCTGCAGCGGGATCTCGTTGGCGTGCAGGCGGATGATGATGCCCTCCTGACTGCTCAGCAGCACGTCGTCCACGTCGTCCACGATCTTGACCGCGGCCACCTTATCCTTGGCGGCATCGTAGTTGCGGATGCCCTTGCCGCCGCGTGCGGTGATGCGGTAGGTGTCGATGTCCGACCGGCGGCCCTTGCCGTTCTCGGTGACGGTGAGCACCGTGCCGCCCTCGCGGCAGATGCACACGCCCACAACTTCATCGCCCTCGGCCAGACGGATGGCGCGCACGCCGTGGCCGCTGCGGCCCATGGGACGTGCATCCTCTTCGTTGAAGCGGATAGCCTGACCGTTGCGGGTGGCAACGATGAGCATATCGTGGCCGGAGGTCAGGCGGGTCCATGCCAGAGCGTCGCCCTCGTTCAGGGCAATGCCGATCAGGCCGGACTTACGGATATTGGCATACTGTTCCAGCGGGGTGCGCTTGATGAGGCCCTGCTTCGTGACCATGGTCACAAAGCCGCCCTCGGTGTCGGCTTCCTTCGACTGGCAGATCATGTTGGTGACCTTTTCGCCCTCGGCCAGCTGCAGCAGGTTGACGATGTTGCTGCCCTTGCTGGTGCGGCTGCCCTCGGCAATGGTGTAGCCCTTGATGCGGAACAGACGGCCCCGGTCGGTAACAAAGAGCACATAGTCGTGGGTGGAGCCTACGAACATCTCCTGCACGATGTCCTCTTCCTTGCGGGTCATGCCGGAGATGCCGCGTCCGCCGCGGCGCTGTGCCTGATAGGTGGCCTTGAGCTGGCGCTTGATATAGCCGGCCTCGGTCAGGGTGTAGACGCACTGCTCCTCGGCGATCAGATCCTCGATATCCACCTCACCGGTCACGGACTGGATCTCGGTGCGGCGCTCGTCGCCGAAGCGCTTCTTCATTTCCAGCAGCTCGTCCTTGACGATGGCAAGCACACGGGCATCGTCGGCCAGAATGGCCTCCCAGTTCTCGATCTTGGCCTGCAGGCTGGCAAGCTCTTCCTCGATCTTCAGGATCTCAAGGCCTGCCAGACGGCCCAGCTGCAGCTTGACGATGGCATCTGCCTGCGGGTCGTCAAAGCCGAACTGCTCCATGATGGCAGCCTTGGCCTCTGCCATGCCGCCCTTGCAGGCGCGGATGGTGGCGATCAGCTCGTCCACGATGTCGGTGGCCTTCTTCAGGCCTTCCAGAATGTGGGCGCGCTCCTTGGCCTTTTTCAGGTCGTACTGGGTGCGGCGGCGCACCACCTCGTCCTGAAATTCCACGTACTTCTGCAGCATCTGCTTCAGGGTGAGCACTTTCGGCACCTTGTGGTCGATGGCCAGCATGATAACGCCCACGGTATCCTGCAGCTGGGTGTACTGGTACAGCTGGTTCAGGATGACCTGTGCATTGGCATCCTTGCGGATGTCCACCACGATGCGCATGCCCTTGCGGTTGGTCTCATCGTTCAGGCCAGTGATGCCCTCAATGCGCTTCTCCTTGACAAGGTCGGCCATGTTCTCGATGAGGCGGGCCTTGTTGACCATATACGGGATCTCGGTAATGATGATCTGGGTGCGGCCGTTCTTGGTCTCCTCGATGGTGGCGCGGCCCCGCAGGGTGATCTTGCCCCGGCCGGTGGCGTAGGCGGCGCGGATGCCGCTGCGGCCCATGATGATGCCGGCAGTGGGGAAGTCCGGGCCCTTGATGTATTCCATCAGGCCGGGCAGGTCGATGTCCGGGTTGTCGATATAGGCGATGCAGCCGTCAATGACCTCGCTCAGGTTGTGGGGCGGGATGTTGGTGGCCATGCCGACCGCAATGCCCTGACTGCCGTTGACCAGCAGGTTGGGGAAGCGGCAGGGCAGCACGCTGGGTTCCTTCTTGGTCTCGTCAAAGTTGGGGTCCCAGTCGATGGTGTCCTTCTCGATATCGGTCAGCATCTCCACCGCCATGCGGCTCATGCGGGCCTCGGTGTAACGGTAGGCAGCCGGGGGGTCGCCATCCACAGAACCAAAGTTACCCTGACCATCCACCAGCGGATAGCGCAGAGAGAAATCCTGTGCCAGACGGACCATGGCATCGTAGACCGATGCGTCGCCGTGGGGATGGTAGGAGCCCAGCACCGCACCAACGGTGTCGGCGGATTTGCGGTAGGGATGGCTGGGGTCGTTGCCGCGCTCGTGCATGGTGTACAGAATGCGGCGGTGAACAGGCTTCAAACCGTCGCGCACATCGGGCAGGGCGCGGGACACGATGACCGACATGGAGTAGTCCAGAAATGCGGTCTCGATCTCCTTTTTCACATCGCGGATGATCTTTTTGGTTCCGCTGCCCGGTATCATCACATAATCTTCTTCCATTGTTTCCTCCGTAGGATCATACCCTCTCAGTCAATGCCTGTCGGCATTGCCAGCTCCCCCGAAAAGGGGGAGCTTTTTTGCGTGAGAAGGAAAAGTTTATCTTTTTGCCTAAAGCTCCCCCCTCGGGGAAGCTGGCGCGTCAGCGCCTGAGAGGGTTTTCTTACACGTCCAGCTTTGCGTACTGGGCGTTGGTCTCGATAAAGCGGCGGCGTGGCTCCACCTGATCGCCCATCAGGATGGTAAAGGCTTCATCGGCCTTCTCGGCATCGTCAATGGTGATCTGTACGATCACGCGGTTATCGGGGTTCATGGTGGTCTCCCACAGCTGTTCGGGGTTCATCTCACCAAGGCCCTTATAGCGGTTCACCTTTGCGCCGGGCATTTCCTGCGAAAGCACGGCCATTTCGGCATCGTTGTAGGCGTACTTGATGGTGTTGCCCTTCTGCACCTTGAACAGAGGCGGCTGGGCCACATACACATGGCCCTGCTCAATGAGCGGGCGCATATAGCGGAAGAAGAAGGTGAGCATCAGGGTGCAGATATGGGAACCATCCACATCGGCATCGGCCATGATGAACACTTTATCGTAGCGCAGCTTGGAGATATCGAACTCGTCACCAATGCCGCAGCCCAGTGCCAGCACAACGGGCATCAACTTGTCGTTGCCGTAAATTTTATCGGCGCGGGCCTTTTCCACGTTCAGCATCTTGCCCCACAGCGGCAGGATGGCCTGAATGGCAGAATCACGGCCCATCTTGGCGGAACCGCCTGCAGAATCGCCCTCGACGATGAAGATTTCGGTGCGGCTGGGGTCTTTTTCGCGGCAGTCTGCCAGCTTGCCGGGCATCCGGCTGGTCTCCAATGCGCTCTTGCGGCGCACCAGTTCGCGGGCCTTTTTGGCAGCGGCGCGGGCGCGGGCGGCCTGAGTGGCCTTTTCAAAGATGGCCTTTGCCACGCCGGGGTTCTCCTCAAAGAATTCCATCAGCTTGGAATAGACCATGTTGGAAACAAGGGTGCGGATCTCGGTATTGCCCAGCTTTGCCTTGGTCTGGCCCTCAAACTCCGCCTCCTGCAGCTTGACCGAGATCACGCAGATCAGGCCCTCGCGCACGTCTGCACCGGACAGGTTCTCGTCCTTATCCTTCAGCAGGCCGTGGCTGCGGCCGTAATCATTGAACACGCGGGTCAGGCTGTTCTTGAAGCCCTCCTCGTGGGTGCCGCCGTCCGGGGTGTTGACGTTGTTGGCAAAGCTCAGCAACAGCTCGTTGTAGCTGGAATTGTACTGCAGTGCGATTTCTGCCATGCCGCGGTCGGTCTGGCCCTTGAGGTAGATCACATTGGGGTGCAGCACGTCCAGCTTGCGCTTCTCGCCCAGATAGGTGACAAAGCTCTTGATGCCGCCCTCGTAGCACATGACCTCGGTGCGGTAGCAGGGTTCACCCTCCTTGCCGTCCTCCAGTACGGGAGTGTACATCTCACGCTCGTCGGTCAGAGTGATCTTGACACCGGCGTTCAGGAAGCTTTCTTCCCGCAGGCGCTTTTCCAGCGTGTCGAAGTCGTACACGGTGGTATCCCGGAACATCTCCGGGTCCGGCTTGAAGGTGACCCGGGTGCCGGTAACGCCGTCGGCTACGGTGCCGATGCACTTGAGCGGGCCGTCCGGGTCGCCGCGGCGGAAGGTCTGCTCGTACTCGTGGCCGTCGCGGCGCACGTTGACGGTGAGCCACTCGGAGCAGGCGTTGACCACCGAAGCGCCCACGCCGTGCAGGCCGCCGGCCACCTTGTAGCCGGAGTTCTCGCCGCCGAACTTGCCGCCGGCGTGCAGGATGGTGTAAACGACGGTGACGGCGGGCAGGCCGGTGTCGGCCTGAATGTCCACAGGGATGCCGCGGCCGTTATCCGTGACCTGAATGATGTTGTCTTTCAGGATCTTGACCTCGATGTGGTCGCAGTAGCCGGCCAGTGCTTCATCGATGGCGTTGTCCACGATCTCGTAGACCAGATGATGCAGGCCGCGCTCGCCGGTGGAGCCGATATACATGCCCGGGCGCTTGCGCACCGCTTCCAGACCCTTCAGGACCTGGATCTCGCTGGCATTATACTCATGGTCGGTAGCGGTTTCGGCATTTGTGCTGGTAATGATTTCTTCTGCCATTTCCTTTCTCCCTTTTGTTCAATGTTTGCATTTTTGTTCGATCTATCGTAAAAGCAGAGCATATTCTCCGCCTGTTGGCTGGTTTACTCGATCATTTTTTCGGCTCTGCGCCGCATGGCAGCAGGCGACAGCTCCGAAAGATACACCGTGTCCACCACGGCCCCGTCTGCCAGAACATAACTCTGGGGCAGCTCGTCCGAAAGGCTCACCACCGCGCCGTTCTTCTGGGCGTAGTTCAGAAACTCCCGGCCCCGGGGGGTGATGGTGGTGGTTTCCAGATTGAAGATGCCGATGATGTCCCGGTCATTCAGCACGTAGTCACGGCCCAGATGAATATACATACAGTATTTTCCTCATTCTGGCAGTTCATGCATAAAACGCCGTTTATTCACCGGCGGCTGCATGTACTTTTGCATCATTTCTTCATGCTTTGCTCAGCACACCGCCGTTCATGCGGTACACTTCGCCGTCCGTTTTCAGGAACGCGGTATCATCGCAGCTGGTCACGAATGTCTGCTTTTCCTTCATGCGGGTGAGCAGATACTGCTTGCGGCCCTCGTCCAGCTCGCTGAGCACATCGTCCAGCAGGAGCACCGGGTGCTCTCCGGTGATCCGGGCAGCGGCAGCCGCTTCGGCCATTTTCAGGCTCAGCACCACGCTGCGCTGCTGTCCCTGACTTGCAAACACCTTTGCGGGCTGGTCGTCCAGCAGCAGCTCAACGTCCTCGCGGTGGATGCCGCACAGGCTCTGCCCGGCGCGCAGCTCTTCGTTCTGGCGCTGCTTCAAAAGTGCGGACAGTCCGCCCGGCTCAAACTGGGCGGCATAGCGCACCGCCATGCGCTCTGCCCCGTGGGAAAGCTCGGCATAGTTGGCGCAGGCCAGCGGTGTGAGCAGGGCCAGATACTCCCGCCGCCGCTTCTGGATGGCCTCGCCCTGCGCTGCAAGCTCCACGTTCAGCACTTCCAGCAGGGCGCATTTTTCTGCCCACGGGCGCTCCGTGCCGCCTGCGGAATGACGCAGAAGCGCGTTTTTCTGCTGCAATGCCCGCACATAGCGGCGGTAGGTGGCAAGGTAGCCGGGGTACAGCTGGCACAGCGCCGCGTCCAGAAACCGCCGCCGTCCTTCCGGTGCACCTTTTACAAGGCTCAGGTGCCCGGGGTCGAACACCACAGCCGGAAAGCTGCCCGCAAGGCCCGCCGCCCGCTTGGGCGGAGAGCCGTTGACCGATGCATACCGGCCGGGGCGCTGTGCATCCGGCGTGCCCACCGTAATGCGCACATTTGCCGGTTCGTCCGGTTCCTGATCCTCCTGCCGGGTGCGCTGGGTGACGGCCTCCAATACCGCGAATGTTTCTCCACGGCGCACAAGCTCGGCATCCTTGCCGCCCCGGAAGCTTTTGCCGCCGGTCAGCAGCCAGATGGCCTCCAGCAGGTTCGTTTTGCCCTGACCATTGTTGCCACAGATCACGGTCAGCTCCCGGCCAGGTTCCAGCTGCGCTGCCGCAATATTGCGGTAATTCGCAACTTCCAGTGAAAGCAGACGCATTACTGGCCCTGACCCACTTCCACGGTCTGGCCGTCCAGCTCGATCACATCACCGGCACGGCACTTCTTGCCGCGCATGGTGCACACCTCGCCGTTCACCTTCACGGCACCGCCCTGCACCAGCTCCTTGGCTTCGCCGCCGGTCTCGCACAGGCCTGCATATTTCAGCAGGGCATCCAGCTTGATAAATTCCGTATGGATGAGAATTTTCTGCATAATTTCGCCCTCTTAATCGTTCTTGAAGCGCACCGGCAGCACCAGATACAAAAAGTCGTTGCCCTCGGCAGGCAGCACCTTGACCGGGCTCAGAGGGCCGCTGATCTCCATGCGGACCTTCTCGGTGCGGGCGTTGCGCAGCGCATCCAGCAGATAGCGGTTGTTGAAGCCGATCTCCACTTCGTCGCCCTCGCAGTCGGCGTTGAACTCGTCCACCACGCGGCCAAGGTTGGTCTGGCAGCGCACCACGACTCTACCCTCTGTAAAGGAGATGCGGAGAGGATTTTTTAAACGCTCTGTAATAATCAGCGAAGCACGCTCGATGGTCTCGATGAATTCCTTGGTGTCGATGGTCACGCGGGTGCGGCTGTCGGCGGGGATCACATTGCGGTAGTTGAGGAATTCGCCCTCGATCAGACGGCTCATGATGGTGTAGCCGCCGGCCATAAAGACTACATAGCGGCGGTTGGCGCTGATGTGCACCGGCTCTTCGTCGTCGTT
The DNA here is from genome assembly GCF_009679665.1 of Faecalibacterium sp. BIOML-A4. Classification (NCBI taxonomy): domain Bacteria; kingdom Bacillati; phylum Bacillota; class Clostridia; order Eubacteriales; family Oscillospiraceae; genus Faecalibacterium; species Faecalibacterium sp. BIOML-A4. Next base: position 60,129 of record NZ_WKZG01000010.1, read on the forward strand.
GGGCAGCAGGTGGGCGACCTCGGTCATGGTCTTGCTGGGCACGATGATGCGGATATCCTTTACCGCCGTCACCGGGCGTTCCACGATGGCCAGACGGTAGCCGTCCAGTGCCACCACAGTCAGCTTATCGGGCAGGATCTCGAACAGCTCACCGGTGTGGGCGGGCTTTTTCTCGTCCTGACTGACAGCATATAACGTACGATCGATCATATCTTTCAGCACGCCGGTCTTGATGGTCAGGGTCTCTTCCGCTCCGGTATTGGGCAGCTCCGGGAAATCGTTGGCCGGCATGGACTGGATCTCGAACTGGACTACGCCGCTCTGGATGGTGGTCTTGCCGTTCTCGGCAGAGAGGATGCTGACCTGACCGGCGGGCATCCGGCTGATCATGCTGCTGAGCAGCTTTGCATTCAGCACCACCTCGCCGGCTTCCTTGACATTGGCTTCGATGGTGGTCACGATGCCCATTTCCAGATCGTAGCCGGTGAGGTTGAGCTGGAAGCCTTCGGCTTTCAGCAGGATGCCTTCCAGCACAGGGATGGCAGAACGCATGGTGACGGCTTTGGACACACCATCGATGGCTGCGCTCAGCAGAACTTTATCACATACGATGTTCAAACTGAATTCTCTCCTTTGTTTTTCGTTTCTGATGTTGTTTTGTGTTTGAAAACAGTTTCAGAACCGGTCTATCTTATTGAACTTGTTGTAGTAACCGTAGTAGGGGGTGGGGAACTTGTGGAAAACCCCGAAAAGCCTTGTCGGAATGCGGGGGTTTTGGTTTCCACGGGGTTGTGAATGTGTTGTGAATGGATCGTGGAAAGGTTGGGATAGGTCTTTCTTTCCACAGACCATGTGGAGAACGAAGGTTGAATGTTGAAAACTCTGTGGAAAGTGTGGAAAGATTTGCGTTTTTACCACAAGATATAGGTTCTTTTTCCCCGTTTTGTTCCGTTTTCTCCCCATATTTTGGGGTTTTACCCATAAATGAGTACGACTTTTGCACGATTTCTGCGGTCAGGCCTTCACGTTCTTGATGATGTCGCTCACGGTCTCGCGCAGGTGCTGGTCGTTCTTCATGTCACGCTCCATGGTCTTGAGGGAGTAGACGATGGTGGAGTGGTCACGGCCGGAGAATTCACGGCCGATCTCTTCCATGCTCATGCCGGTGACCTCGCGCAGGATGTAGATGGCCACGCGGCGGGCAGAGGCAACGTTGGCGTTGCGCTTGGTGCCGCGGATGTCGGCAGGGGAGACGTTGAAGGTGCGGGACACCTCGCCGATGATCTTCTCGATGGTCACGGGCACCGGCTGGGTCTCGTTGAGGATGTCCTTGATGGCATTCTGGGCCACACTGATGACCGGCTGGATGCCCTCCAGCATGTAGTAGGCGTTCAGTTTTTTTACAGCGCCTTCCAGCTGGCGGATGTTGTTCTTCAGGTGGTTGGCAATAAACTCGGCCACATCCTCGGGCAGGTCCAGATGCAAAAGCTCTGCCTTGCGCTTGACGATGGCCACGCGGGTCTCAAAATCCGGCGGCTGCACATCGGCGGTCAGGCCCCACTCAAAGCGGGTGCGCAGCCGCTCTTCCAGGCTTTTGATCTCCTTGGCCGGGCGGTCGGAGGCAATGACGATCTGCTTGTGGGCATCGTGCAGGGAGTTGAAGGTGTGGAAGAACTCCTCCTGCGTGGACTCCTTGCCGGCGATGAACTGGATATCGTCCACCAGCAGAAGGTCTGCCACGCGGTACTTCATGCGGAAATCCTCGGTGCTGCCGGCGCGGATGGCGGCGATCAGCTCATTGGTGAACTGCTCGCAGGTAACGTACATGATGACGAAATCGGGGTGGGTGCGCTTGATCTCGGTTTGGATGGCCGTGAGCAGATGGGTCTTGCCAAGGCCGGAGCCGCCGTAGATAAACAGCGGGTTGTATGCGCCGGAGGGATTGGCCGCAACCGCCTGTGCAGCAGCAAACGCAAACTGGTTGGAAGGGCCTTTGATGAAGTTTTCAAATGTGAACTCGTAGTTGCCCTGCGGGGAGGCGGGGTTCGCCTCGTACTGCTGGGCCAGCACCACCTCGTGCGGCGGCGTGCTGGGCACCACCAGCGTGATGTCCACGTCGAAGCCCAGCACGGTCTTGAAGGCTTCCTTGAGCAGGCCAAGGTAGCGGTCCGTCACGATCTTGCAGATGAAGTCGTTGCGCACCGAAAGGGTGATGTGGCTGGAATCCTCAAAGCTGATCGGCTCCAGTCCGTCGATATAGAGATTATAGGTCGGCTCGGCCATCTGCGTTTTGCAGTACGCCTGGGCGGCCTCTAAAACGTCCTTAAAAGAATCCATAAAACATCCACTCCGTTAAAGTTTTCAACAATGCTGCTGATACTAGGTTAGTATACCACAAAAAACGCTGTGCGTCCATATTTCTATAATGTAATTTATAATACATAAGAAAAGGCCCTGCACGGCCGTTGTGGCATGGGCAAAACAGGGCCACAATATCTTGTGGCAAAAGAGTTTTCCACGGCAGAATGGTGAAAAAGTTGAAAATCTTTTCACAAAAAAGTTTGAAGGAAAGCGAAAAAAATGCTTGACAGAACGCCATACTATGCGATATACTGTTGAATTGCAAGCCTGTCCCCAATCTGGGACCACATCAGACCCCATACCGGGGATAAGTTTTTACGGAGGATACAACCATGAAGAGAACTTTTCAGCCCAAGAAGCGTCAGCGCAAGGAAGTTCATGGCTTTCTGACCCGCATGAGCACCAAGAACGGCCGTAAGGTCATCAATGCTCGCCGTGCAAAGGGCCGCAAGAGCCTGACTGTCTGATCCGGCCTTTTATGACGGGATCCGGCGCAGAAATGAATATGCGCACAAAAGACCGCTGATATTGGATTAGCGGTCTTATTTTTTTTTGAAAATTGAAAGAATTTTCGTAAAAATGCCCGCATGGGCTTTCAAAGTCGAAAAATTTTTGATATACTGGCTGAAGAATGCACCCTTCGGGGCGTGTTCTCAGCCACAGAAAGGAGGCGCGGAATCATGCGCTATCGTCCCATCCGCCGCAACAGCGAGTTTGGCAGAGTGTATGCCCGCGGCAAATCCTATGTGAACCCCGGTCTTGTGATGTATGTGCTCAAGACCCGCAGCAAAAAGACCCGCGTGGGTCTGACCGCCACCAAAAAGATCGGCCACGCCGTGCAGCGCAACCGCGCCCGCCGTGTGATGAAGGCGGCCATCGACGAGCATCTGGACTACAACATCGGCGGCTACGATCTGATCTTTGTAGCCCGCGGTATGACCCCGCGGCTGAAGAGCTGGCAGCTGAGCAGCGTTGTGGCAAAGCTGTTTGCACAGGCCGGTCTGCCGGATAAGGCCAAACGGCCGGATGCGCCGCCCCCTGCCACCGTGCCCCCGGCACGCAGGGCACAGGCGGAAAAGCCGGACGCATGAACCGCCTGCAGTACATCTGCCGCCGCGCGCTGTGCGTGCCCATCCGGGCCTACCAGTACACTCTTAGCCCATGGATCGGCCGCAGCTGCCGTTTTACGCCCAGCTGCAGCAACTACACCATGCAGGCCATCATGACCCATGGGTGCGTAAAGGGCATCCTGCTGGGGGCATGGCGCATCGCCCGGTGCAATCCCTTCGGCAAATGGGGCTTTGACCCGGTGCCGGAGCCGGGCCGCTGGCAGAACCCTGCCCGCCGGCTGCAGCCCGCAAAGCTGTTTTCCACACGGCACAAGCAAAAGGTGGAAAAATAAATATGCTTCTTGTGACGCGGTGCACTGTGGGCAGCGTGTCCTACGATAAAAATAACAAGTCCCGTGCCACAGACGGGGCAGAATGGACAAAGGTATGAACTTCTTTTACATCCTGAGCGGTCCTCTCGGCTATGTCATGGAGTGGATCTACAAGCTGCTCCCGAGCTACGGCTGGGACATCATCATCTTCACGCTGCTCATCAACATCGTCAAGATCCCTCTGCAGCTGAGCCAGCAGAAGAGCATGGCTAAAATGTCGGCCTTCCAGCCCATGATGATGGAGATCCAGACCAAGTACAAGGACAAGCCCGAAAAGCAGCAGGAAGAAATGCTCAAGCTGCAGCAGGACTACGGCTATAACCCCACCGCAGGCTGCGTGCCCATGCTGTTGAACTTCCTTGTCATGTTCGGCGTTATCGGTGTCGTGTACAATCCGCTGGAGCGCATCTTCCACATCAGCGCTGCGGCTCTGACCGCCGCCGGTGAGGCCCTGACCGCCTCCGGCGTCGCCTTTACCGCCATCACCCGCGATACCAACATCATCGCACAGGTGGTTGCTGGCAACGGCGGTGTGCTGGGCTGCTTCAGCGCCGAGCAGATCGCTACCATTACCGAGTTCAGCCAGCACATGAACTTCCTCGGCATCGACCTGACCCGCATCCCCAAGCTGGGCCTTTCTCTGGACATCGTGCTGCCGCTGCTGTCGGTCATCACCATGCTCCTGTCCACCCATATCAGCATGAAGGCCAGCGGCCAGCAGATGCAGGGCAGCATGAAGCTGACCATGTATATGATGCCGCTGATGTACCTGTTCTTCTGCTTCACCTATCCTCTGGCATTCTCTCTGTACTACGTCATTTCCAACATCGTGATGACCGTGCAGACTCAGGTCATGCGCAAGGTGTACGACCCCGATAAGATGCGCAAGGAGATCGAAGCGCAGATCGCAGAAAAGAAAAAGCAGGAAAAACGCGGTGTGAAGAACACTACCGTCAAGGTCACCGATCCCAAGACCGGCAAGACCACGGAAAAGAACATTTCTGCCAGCGAGATGAACAAGCGCCGTCTGGAGTATGCCCGCCAGCTGGACGAGGAGCGCTACAAGGACGAGCGTACCGTGCCGCTGAGCGAGCTGAACAAGCAGGATAAAGAATAAGAGGAGGATGAACGGTTATGATCCGTAAGCAGGAAGCGACCGGCAAAACGGTCGATGAAGCCCGCGCAAAAGCCTGCGCTCTGCTGGGCGTGCAGGCCGATGATCTGAATGTCAGCTGCGAAGTGCTGGAAATGCCCCAGAAGACTGGTTTTCTGGGACTGAAGCTCACCCCCGCTAAGGTGTGCGTGAGCGTGGAGGAGCCGGATGCTCCGGCTGCAGCACCCGCTGAGCCTGTTGTTGAGAAAAAGACTCCCGTGCAGGAGGCTGTCAAGGCCGCTCCCGTGGCAGAGGAGCCTGCTGCTGCGGCAGCACAGCCGGAAGCAAAGGCCGAAGAGCCTGCTGCCCCCGCTGCAGAAGCTGCTGCAGAGCAGCCCGCTGCCGAGGAAGAGGAGCCGGAAGTCCCCATCGTGATCGAAGAGAACGCTAAGATCAAGGCTGCTGTGGACTACCTGCGTGAGGTCATTGCCCTGATGGGCGTGGAGAATGTCACCTTCAGCGCTGTGCAGAAGGGCGAAGCTACCATCATCCGTCTGGACGGTGAAAAGCTGGGTGCCCTCATCGGCCGCCGCGGCGAGACCATGGAGAGCCTTTCCTATCTGGCAAGCCTTGTGGCAAACCGTCTGGAGGGCGATTACATCAAGCTGGGTCTGGATGTGGCCGGCTACCGCGATAAGCGCGAGAGCGACCTGACCGCACTGGCACAGCGCATTGGTGCCAAGGTGCGCAAGACCGGCCGCAGCTTTGCCATGGAACCCATGAACCCCTACGAGCGCCGTATCATCCACTCTGCCATCAGCAAGATGGAGGGCGTGCGCAGCGAGAGCAAGGGCGAAGGCCGTGACCGCCGTGTGGTCATCTACTCCACCGCACCCGATGCACAGACCGAGAACACCTATGGCGAGCGCCGTCCCCGCGGCGGACGCGGCAATGGCCGTCGTCCCGGCGGCAGCCGCAATGGCGGCTATCGCGGCGGGAACCGTTCTGAGCATGGCGACCACAATGGAAACCGTGGCGGTTACCGTGGCAGCCGCAATGGTGCACCCCGCGGCCCGCGGCCTTCCGGCGTGCCGGAGCGCACCTATGCACCCCGTGATGCAGAGAATGCAGCACCGGTAGCACCCAAGCGCACCGAGCGGGTGGACGATTTTGCCGATTTCAGCTTTGGCAAGATCGAGCTGTAATACGGAATTACTTTTGAAATCAGGGTCTCCGGAAAATCTGCGGATTTTCCGGAGACCTTTTTTCACGCAAAAAAGGATTTTACCCAAAACTGATGCCAAGCTGGTTTCGGGTTGGGCAGCCGTTGCGGTATACTGAACACGAAAAAAGTCATTCTTCTCAAAATTTGGAGAAACTGCCTGTTTTTTGCCGAAATCTTTCTCTTAAATGGCAATTGTAAAACAATTGGTCAAGGCTTTATACTGTAGTCAAGAGCGTTCTGTTCGTGAAGAACAGACAGAATGATGAAAAGAGAGGTATTCAACTATGGCTCAGAACAAGATCTCCCGCCGCAGCTTCCTGCGTGGTGCAGGGGCATCCGCCACCATCGCAGCCGCCAGCTGCATGGCACCCTCTGCAGCCGCCTGTGACATCAAGTCCCTGTGGAGCATGGATCTGCAGATCCTTGCCACCAGCGATACCCACGGCAAATTCGACCCATGGGACTACGCTGCCAACAAGGCAGATGCTTCCGGCAGTGTGGCCCAGCAGGCGACCGCCATCAAGCAGTGCCGCACCCGGAACACGCTGGTGGTGGATGCAGGCGATACCATTCAGGCCAACTCCGCAGAGCTGTTCCTGAACGATGACCTGCATCCCATGGTCGCTGCCATGAATGCCATCGGCTATGATATCTGGACCACCGGCAACCATGAGTACAACTACGGCATGGATGTGCTGAAAAAGGTCATGGGACAGCAGAAGGCCAAGGTGCTCACCGGCAACGTTTACGCACCGGACGGCACCCCGCTGGCCGATGGCTACACCATCATTAAGAAGGGCACCGTCAAGATCGGTGTCATTGGCATGGTCACCCCCAACATCATCCGCTGGGATGCCAAGAATCTGGAGGGCTGGAAGGTCACCAACCCTGTGGACGAGAGCCGCAAGATCATTGATAAGATCAAGGATCAGGTGGATGTTCTGATCGGCGTCATGCACATGGATACCGAGAACGAGTACGGTGTCTATGGCTCCGGCGTCACCGATCTGGCCAATGCCTGCCCCGAGTTCGACGTCATCGTGGGCGGCCACGGCCACAGGAGCATCCCCAACATGATGATCAACAACGTGCTGGTGGTGGAGAACAAGAACGCCGGTGCCACCCTGTCCGAGATCCACGTCTATCTGGAGCGCCAGCTGGACGGTAAGTGGAAGGTCGTGAACCGCACCTCTGAAAACCTGCAGATCAAGGAGTACGAGCCCGATCCGGAGCTGACCGCTTTGCTGGCTCCCTACGACACCCGCGCCAAGGAAGACGCTGTTACCCCCATTGGCGAGCTGAAGGGCGGCGATCTGGCCCCCGAAAACGAGATCGACTGCCTGCCGCAGGCCATGGTGCAGGATACCGCGCTGCTGGACTTCATCAACGAAGTGCAGATGTACTACACCGGTGCGCAGGTCTCTGCTACCGCCCTGACCTCCATGACCTCCCAGATGCGCGCGGGCACCATCCGCAAGTGCGATATGGCCAGCATCTACACCTACCAGAACACCCTGTACAAGCTGCAGATGACCGGCGAGCAGCTGCGCCGCTTTATGGAGTGGTCCGCAGCCTTCTTCAAGACATGGAAGCCGGATGAAGTGACCATCGCCTTTGACCCCTCGGTGCGCTACTACCTGTACGATGCTTTTGAGGGCGTCAACTATGAGCTGGACGTCTCCAAGGAGCCGGGCCACCGCATCAAGAACCTCAAGTGGCCGAACGGCAAGGCCGTGAAGGACACCGACACCTTTGTGGTGGCAGTGAACAACTACCGTGCCACCACCCAGCTGCTGACGGCTGCGGACATCTTCCTGCCGGGCGAAGAGCTGCCCAAGCTGTTGGAGATCGATGTGCGCGGCGACGTGGGCGGCATCCGCGAGCTGCTGGGCGAGTACATCCGCACCGTGAAGGGCGGCACCATTGAGCCGCACGTGAACAACAACTGGAAGATCGTGGGCAACAACTGGAAGGCTGCCGATCACCAGAAGGCTGTGCAGCTGCTGCGCGAGGGCAAGCTGGCCCTGAATGAGAATGCCGATGCACGCACGCTGCCTGGCAAGGCCATCACCACGGCGGATATCGCCAAGTTCTAAAAAACAGTTTCTTGTAAAAAGGGGCTTTCCGTGTTGGGACGGAAAGCCCCTTTTTTGTGTGAGAAACGGGCGGATTTTCAACCGTTTCCCGGGAATTGGTTGAAAAAACAGTACCATTCCGCAGCATTTCGTGGTACAATGAAACTGTATTGGTCTCGCTGCTGTGGGCAGATGGGAGCAAGCGGCCAGACCGGGCGCGGAAAGGAAGCCAGAAAAAACCATGCAGGAAACGACCATTGCAGCCATTGCAACAGCACCGGGCGCAGGCGGCATTGCCGTCGTGCGGCTCTCCGGTGCGGAGAGCTATCCCATAGCAGCCCGGGTGTTCCGCCCGGCCAACGCCGCAAAAAAGGTGGAGAATGCCAAAGGCTACACCGCCATGTACGGCACATTCCGGGAAGGGGACGAAGCCTTTGATGAGGGGGTGGCCCTGTTTTTCCGCGCGCCCCACAGCTATACCGGCGAGGACGTGGTGGAGCTTTCCTGCCATGGCGGCAGCGCCGTGGCCCGCCGTCTGGTGGAAGCCTGTCTTGCTGCCGGTGCTCAGCCTGCCGCGCCCGGCGAGTACACCCGCCGCGCGTTCCTGAACGGCAAGCTGGGTCTGACGCAGGCCGAAGCGGTGATGGATCTGATCTCGGCGGATGGCCGTCAGGGTGCCGCGCTGGCCAATGCCGCGCTGGGCGGTGCGCTGGCAAAGAAGATCAGTGCCCAGAAGGAAGCGCTTACCGCCATTCAGGCTCACCTTGCCGCATGGGTGGATTTTCCCGAAGAGGATGTGCCGGAGCTGGACGGTGACCATCTGCACCGCGTACTGAGTGGGGTAAAGGCAGAGCTGGACGAGTTGATCCATAATTATCAGGCGGATACCGTCCTGCGCGAAGGTGTGGACTGCGCCATTGTGGGCAGACCAAATGCGGGCAAATCCACACTGCTCAACCTGCTGGCCGGGTTCGACAGGGCCATCGTCACGCCGGTGGCTGGCACCACCCGTGACGTGGTGGAGCAGGCGGTACAGCTGGGGGATATCCAGCTGAATCTGTTCGATACCGCCGGTCTGCGCGAGACTGAAGATGCCATTGAAGCCGAGGGCATCCGCCGCAGTTGGAAAAAGCTGGAGGAGGCAGGCCTGATCCTGGCTGTGTTCGATGGCTCTGAGCCGCCCACGCGGGAAGATCTGGAGCTTGCACAGCGTTGCACAGGCCGTCCAGCCATTGCACTTATCAACAAAGAGGATAAACCAACGCAATTTGACGCAGAGTTGATAGCACCCTGCTTTGCCATGGTGCTGCCGGTGTGCTGTCAGGAGGAGGAGAGCCGCAAGGTGATCTCCGCTGCGGTGGCCCGCCTGCTGGGTACCAGCCAGATCGATCCCCATGCCGCCAGTCTGTCCGGCCAGCGTCAGCTTTCCGCCGCACTGCGTGCGCGGGACGCTGTGGCCGGTGCACTGGATGCTGCCGCAGGCGGCTTTGGGCTGGATGCCGTTTCCGTCTGTGTGGACGACGCACTGGCCGCCCTGTGCGACCTGACCGGTGAGAACGCCTCGGAAGCTGTGATCGAACAGGTGTTTGAACGTTTCTGCGTGGGAAAGTAAGAGCCGGGGATGTTCTCTTTTGACACCAAAAGAGAACCAGAAAAGTGCCAGCGATTTCGACGCGCTGGAGCCACGAAAAAGGGGCTGCTCGCCCCTTTTAACCCCAAAGCAGAGGGCTGCACCGGAAAAAACTGAAGATTCACGCCTGTTCGGCGTGAAGATCTTTTAACCGTTTTTTTCGGCTCCGCCGATTTGCAGCCCCTCAGTCGCTGCGCGACAGCTCCCCCCGGGGGAGCAAGCGCAGCAGCTGCCGTTTCCCGTTATGGCCCCTCCCGTGAAAAGGCAAATCTGGAAAATCCGCAGATTTTCCAGATTTGCGAAATTAAAAATAATTTTTCCGCTGAATATGCCCAGAGTGAAACGGAGGGCATTTTAAATCATTTGTTAGAGGAAACCCGAAAGTATATGAACCACTTAGGAGATTATGACGTTATCGTCATCGGTGCCGGTCATGCCGGCATCGAGGCAGCTCACGCCGCCGCAACGCTGGGCGCGAGAACGGCCGTGTTTACCATGAGTCTGGATGCCATTGGCAACATGCCCTGCAACCCCAGCATTGGCGGCACGGCAAAAGGTACGCTGGTACGTGAATTGGATGCACTGGGCGGCGTGATGGGCCTTGCTGCGGATGCCACCTATCTGCAGAGCCGGATGCTCAACAAGGGCAAAGGCCCGGCGGTGCACGCCCTGCGTGTGCAGACCGACCGCAAGCGCTACCATGAATATATGAAGCATGCATTGGAACTCACGCCCGGCCTTGCCATCCATCAGGCTGAGGTTGTGAGCATCGAGACCGAGAACGGCCGTGTGAAGGGCGTTGTGACCCAGCTGAACGGCGAATACAGCGCCAAGTGCGTGGTCATTGCCACCGGCACGAACCTTGGCGGCAAAATTTTTGTGGGCGATGCATGGTACGCCTCCGGCCCGGACGGGATGCACGCCGCTAACGCCCTGACCGACAGCCTGAAGGCTGCCGGGCTGCCGCTGCGCCGGTTCAAGACCGGCACCCCTGCCCGGGTGCACCGCCGCAGCATCGATTTTTCCAAGCTGGAATGCCAGCCCGGCGACCCGGACAATGAGCTGCAGCCCTTCAGCTTTATGACCGATGCACCCATGCACAACAAGGTGGAGTGCTGGATCGCCTACACCAACCCCGAGACCCACAGGATCATTCTGGATAACATCCGGCGCAGCCCGCTCTATGGCGGCATGATCGAGGGTGTTGGCCCGCGCTACTGCCCCTCCATTGAGGATAAGGTGGTGCGCTTTGCGGGCAAGGACCGCCACCCCATTTTTGTGGAACCCTGCGGCGAGAACACCGAAGAGATGTATCTGCAGGGAGCCTCCAGCAGCCTGCCGGAGGATGTGCAGAACGCCTTCTACCGCAGTATCAAAGGGTTTGAGAACATCGAGATCATGCGCCCGGCCTACGCCATCGAGTACGACTGCGTGGACCCCACCAGTCTGGAAGCCACGCTGGAAAGCAAGGTGGTGCGGGGACTGTACGGCGCGGGTCAGTTCAACGGCACCTCCGGCTACGAGGAAGCCGCCGCCCAGGGCCTGCTGGCCGGACTGAACGCTGCCCGCAATGCGCTGGGCAAAGAGCAGCTCATTCTGCCGCGCCACACCAGCTACCTTGGCACACTGGTGGATGATCTGGTCACCAAAGGGGTCATGGACCCCTACCGCATGATGACCAGCCGCAGCGAGTACCGCCTGACTCTGCGTCAGGACAACGCTGACCAGCGGCTGACCCCCATCGGCAGGGAATACGGCCTTGTGCAGGATGACCGCTGGGCCAAGTACCAGCACACCCAGAGCATTCTGGAAGCGGAGCGCCGCCGCCTGCACGAGACACATCTGCGCACCGCCGACCTGCGCACCGCCATGGAAGCGGCCGGTCTTGCCCCTGCTGCCGAGGGCGGCATTGCGGAAGAGCTGCTGCGCCGACCGGAGATCAGCTATCCGCTGCTGGCCGGTGTCATCGGCTGGGGCGAGCAGATCACCCCCATGCTGGCCGAACGGCTGGAGACCGAGATCAAGTATGCGGGCTACATTGCCCGGCAGGATCGGATGATCCGGGACGTGGCCCGGCACGAAAAGACCCTGATCCCAGATGATTTTGAATATTCCGACCTGACCGGCCTGACACTGGAAGCCCGCGAAAAGCTGGCCCGCATCCGGCCGAAGAACCTCGGTCAGGCGGGGCGCATCCCGGGCGTATCGCCCTCCGATGTGGCGCAGCTGAGCATTGCACTGGCAGCGAGAGGAAAATAAAATGGAAGAACTGAAGCTTTACGAGGGCCGTCCTGCCGACTGCACCGGGCGGCTGGAAAAAGAGATCCGTACCTATGACCTGCTGGACAAGCTGGGCATCCAATTCTGGCGCACCGACCACGGCTGGATGAAGGCCGATACCATGGAGGACTGCCATGTGATCGATGCCTGCCTGAATGCCACCGTGTGCAAGAATCTGTTCCTGTGCAACCGGCAGAAGACGAACTTCTATCTGCTCATGATGCCCGGGGACAAGCCCTTCAAAACCAAAGAGCTTTCCCATCAGCTGGGCATTGCCCGCCTGAGCTTTGCCTCGCCCGAGGATATGGAGCAGTATCTGGACTGCACGCCCGGCTCCTCCTCCATTATGGGCCTTGCCAATGATGCTGAAAATAAGGTGCAGCTGCTGATGGATGAGGACATAAAGGCAGGGGAGTACCTCGGCTGCCACCCCTGCATCAACACCTCCTCGCTCAAGCTGCGAACGGCAGATGTGCTGGAAACTTTCCTGCCTGCCGTGCACCACGAGCCAATCTTCGTTCACTTGACCGGCGAATAACAGAAAGGAAAATCTGCGTATGATCGATAAACCGCGCCTTGAAGCAAAATGTTCCACATGGAACATCACTCTCACCGGCACCCAGCTGGACCAGCTGGATGCCTTTGCCGAAATTCTGGTGGACTACAACCAGAAGGTCAACCTGACCGCTATCACCGACCCCGAGGGGATCGAGGATAAGCACTTCCTCGACAGCCTGCTGTTTGCCAGCCAGCCGGAAGTTACGGGCCGCATGGTGGATGTGGGCGCAGGCGCAGGCTTCCCGGGCATCGTGACCAAAATCTACAAGCCGGAACTGGAGTTGACCCTGATGGAGCCCACCGGCAAGCGGGTGGAGTTTTTGAAGTACGCCTGTGCACAGCTGGGCTTGACCGGCGTGGAGTTTGCAAAGGAGCGCGCCGAGGAAGCCGCCCGCAAGGCGTGGCGTGAACAGTTTGATCTGGCCTCGGCCCGTGCAGTGGCCGCGCTGCCCATGCTGGCCGAATACTGTCTGCCGCTGGTAAAGGTGGGCGGCAATTTCCTCGCCATGAAAGGCTCTTCCGGTGAGGAAGAACTGGCCGCAGCGCGCGGTGCCATCAAAAAGCTGGGCGGCGAGTACAAAGAGACCCGCACTCTGCACCTTCCGGGCGGCGACACCCGCACCCTGATCCTGTGCAAAAAGATTTCGCAGACTCCGACAGCCTACCCCAGAAACGGCGGAAAAATTGCGAAAAGCCCGTTGAAATAACGAAATACCGATAGAATTTTGTAAAACCCTGCCGAACGAAACTTCTGGCAGGGCTTTTATTTGTGTGATACACTGTGCCTGAAGCCTGAGTTTTCCACGCTTTCCCGGGAAAATGTGAAAAACAAAACCCATCCACCACGCGAAAGGAGCCGTGTATCCATGTTTGAACGCAAAAAGCAGGCGGGCAAGATTTATTTCCTGCCCATCGATCAGATCAGGCCGTCGCCGTTTCAGGCACGGCGGGAGTTCAGCGAGCAGGAGCTGGATGCGCTGGCCCAGAGCATCCGAGAAAATGGTCTGCTGCAGCCCATCTCGGTGCGAAAAGTGTCGGATGGCGGCTACGAGCTGGTAGCCGGGGAGCGGCGGCTCCGTGCCTGCCGCCTTGCTAAAATGAACACTATCCCTGCCATCCTCTGTGATTACGACGATGAGCGCACCGCCGCGCTGGGCCTGCTGGAAAACATCCAGCGCGCAGACCTGAACCCCTTTGAGCAGGCGCAGGGCTTAAAGGATGTGATGGTGCTGTGGGACTGCACCCAGGCCGAGGCCGCCAAACGTCTGGGCATGGCGCAGCCCACCCTTGCCAACAAGCTGCGGCTTTTGCAGCTGAACGCCGATCAGCGGCAGTTCGTGCTGGACAACAACCTCACGGAGCGCCATGCCCGGGCGGTGCTGCGTTTGCCGGAGAACCGCCGCAGTGAAGCATTGATCAACATTGCCAAGCGCCGCATGAACGCCCGCCAGACCGACCTCTACATTGAACAGCTGCTCAACACCCCTGCAAAAGGCAGGCACCGCATCTCGATGGTCAAGGATGTGCGTATTTTTGTGAACACCATCGACCATGCCATCCGTCTGATGACCGATAATGGTGTGCCCGCCACTGCCCACCGGGAGGAGAAGGACGGGTATATCGAATATACGGTGCGCATCCCAACCACCGCCGCCGAACGGTAAAATTGTTCCATGTGGAACAGGAAACTCCCGTGCAGAGCGTAGTCGCGTGTTTAAAGTTTCATGCCTTTTGCTAAAGCATTGCGCCGGGTACGTTCTCTTTTGCGTGCCAAAAGAGAACCAGAAAGGACGGCGGTGCCCGCAGGGCATGAAAGCCCCAGTGGGGCTTTTAAGCCACAGACCGGTTTGCGCAGCAAATGCCGCGTGTTCAGCGCGGCAAGGTCTCCGCTACTTTCGAGGCGCGGGAGGCACGAACTAGGGGCTGCTCGCCCCTAGTAACCCCAAAGCTGTTGGGCTCCATACAAAAAATCCAAGTCGCTTCGCTAAAGGATTTTTTGTGTTCCGCCGATTGGAAGCCCCTCAGTCGCTGCGCGACAGTTCCCTCAAAGAGGGAGCCTCTGGCAAAACCGGAAAGCGTTATGGTCTGCCCGGAAACTTTGCCGTTATGCCAAGGGCTCTCCCTTTGGGAGAGCTGGCAAGCCCGATAGGGCTTGACTGAGAGGGTTAGCCAGCTTCCCGCCGCGCATTCCAAATCGTTGATTCGGCTCCCAAAACCGTGCTGTTTTTGATTTTTCCACTTCTAAAAGTTAAAAATCCAGCGGAAAAAAGCTTCAGATGGTTCAAAAACCGATTTGGATGTGCTATACTAGGTGTTAAGGTGCCTGTATGGACGGGAAACCGGCGGGCATGACTGCGAATGTTCCACATGGAACAATTAAATTTTCCCGGAAGGAAGAATTGTGCGTGGCAAAAATTGTAGCAATTGCGAACCAGAAGGGCGGCGTTGGCAAAACCACCACCGCCGTCAACCTGTCGTCCTGCGTTGCGGCGCTGGGCAAGCGGGTGCTCATCGTAGACCTTGATCCGCAGGGCAATACCACCACCGGCTACGGCATCCCGAAGCGCAGCGTGGAAAAGGGAACCTACGAGATCCTGATCGGTGAAGCGCGGGCCTCCGAGGCCATCCGTAAGACCGAGTACCGCACCGATGTCATCGGCTCCAACACCCGTCTGGCCGGTGCCAGTCTGGAAATGATCGACCTGCCCGCTCGTGAGAGCCGCCTGCGCAAGGCGCTGGCCGAGGTGCAGAAGGACTATGACTTCATCTTTATCGATTGTCCGCCCAGTCTGGACCTGCTCACGCTGAACGGCCTGAGTGCCTGCGACAGCGTTCTCATTCCGGTGCAGTGCGAGTATTACGCGCTGGAGGGTCTTTCGGAGCTGATCAGCACCTTAAAGACCATTCGCAAAAAGTACAATCCGTATCTGGATATCGAGGGCGTGGTGTTCACCATGTTCTCGCTGCGGTATAACCTGACCGTGCAGGTGGTGGAGCAGGTGCAGAAGTATTTCGGCTCCAAGGTGTACAAGACCACCATCCCGCGCTCCATCCGCATTTCGGAGGCGCCCAGCTACGGCCAGCCCATCAATTTCTATGAACCCAAGGGCAAGGGCAGCGAAGCGTACATGGATCTGGCAATCGAATTTGTCAAGAACAACCGCCCGCACGAGCCCAAAAAGGCCCGCAGAAAAAGTGCACCCGTCGCAGAGCAGACGAAAAATGCTCTGGAAGATTAAACCTCAGGGGGAACATGAATGGCAAGAGGAAAAGGAGGACTTGGCCGCGGGCTGGACAGTCTGTTTGAAGATGCCGCCCCGGTTTTTGAGTCCGGTGCAAAGGTAGACACCTTGCCCCTGCGTGAGATCGAACCGGACCCGGAACAGCCGCGCAAGACCTTTGACGAACAGGCGCTGGGCGAGCTGGCGGCCAGCATTGCAGAGCATGGTCTGCTGCAGCCCATCGCGGTGCGTCCGCGCCCGCGCGGCGGCTACAGCATCGTGGCGGGTGAGCGCCGCTGGCGTGCCTGCCGCATGGCAGGGCTGAACGATGTGCCGGTGGTCATTAAGGAAGTCAGCGACGAGCAGGCCATGGAGCTGGCTCTGGTGGAAAACCTGCAGCGCGAGGATCTGGACCCGGTGGAAGAAGCAACCGGCATCCGGGAGCTGATGACCCGCTGCGGCCTGACGCAGGAGCAGGCGGCACAGAAGCTGGGCAAGAGCCGCAGCGCACTGGCCAACAGCCTGCGCCTGCTGAACCTGCCGGAAAACGTGCTGGAACTGCTGAAAAGCGGCTTTATCAATATCGGCCACGCAAAGGTGATCCTGAGCCTGCCCACACCGGAGCTGCAGGAGCAGGCGGCGCAGATCATTGCGGACAACCAGCTGAACGTGCGTCAGGCCGAGGCACTGTGCAAAAAGCTGGCAAAGCCCGCAAAGGAGCCCAGAGAGCCCCAGCCGCGCGGCACCCTGCCGGTGGAGGTGGAAGAAAGCCTCAAGCAGGTGCTGGGCAGCGAGGTGAACGTGGCCTACCACGACGGCAAGGGCAAGCTGACCGTGCATTTCTATTCAGACGAGCAGCTGCGGGCCTTTGCCAACCTGCTGGGACAGTACCAGAACGAAGAATAAAGCGATCCAAGGCGGGCGACCGTCTTTGAACGGCACAGGGGAGGGGATCTTCTGTGCGAACCGAAATAGAGCAAGGAGAGTCAATCATGCTTGATATCAAATTTGTCCGTGAAAACCCGGACGCTGTCAAGGAAAACATCAAGAAGAAGTTTCAGGATGCAAAGCTCCCGCTGGTGGACGAGGTCATCGAGAAGGATGCCAAGTACCGCGCATGCCTGAAGGAAGTGGAAGCCCTCAAGGCTGCCCGCAACAAGCTGAGCAAGGCCAACGGCCCCCTGTTCGGCCAGCTGAAGAAGTGCACCGATGAGGCACAGAAGGCTGAGCTGCAGGCTCAGATCGATGCCAACAATGCCGCCGTCAAGGCCGACGCCGACAAGATGGCTGAGCTGGAAAAGGAAGAAGAGACCCTGTCCGCACGCATTCAGGAGATCATGTACACCATCCCGCAGATGATCGATCCCAGCGTGCCCATCGGCCCGGACGATACCTATAACGTGGAAGCACAGCGCTTTGGTGAGCCTGTGGTGCCCGATTTCCCCATTCCGTACCACACCGAGATCATGGAGAGCTTCGACGGCATCGATATGGACGCTGCAGGCCGCGTGGCCGGCAACGGTTTCTACTATCTGCTGGGCAACATCGCCCGCCTGCACGAGGCTGTGCTGGCCTATGCCCGCGACTTTATGATCAACAAGGGCTTCACCTATGTGATCCCTCCCTTCATGATGCACGGCAACGTGGTGCAGGGTGTCATGTCCTTCCCGGAAATGGATGCCATGATGTATAAGATCGAGGGTGAGGACCTGTACCTGATCGGTACCAGCGAGCACACCATGATCGGCCGCTTCATCGACCAGACTCTGGACGAGGCCACTCTGCCCCTGACCCTGACCTCCTACAGCCCCTGCTTCCGCAAGGAAAAGGGTGCTCACGGCATCGAGGAGCGCGGCATCTACCGCATCCATCAGTTCGAGAAGCAGGAAATGATCGTGGTCTGCCGCCCCGACGAGAGCGCTGACTGGTACGAGAAGCTGTGGAAGAACTCTGTGGAGCTGTTCCGCAGCATGGAGATCCCGGTGCGTCAGCTGAACTGCTGCTCCGGCGACCTGGCCGACCTGAAGGTGAAGAGCTGCGATATCGAAGCATGGAGCCCCCGCCAGCAGAAGTACTTCGAGGTCTGCTCCTGCTCCAATCTGGGCGATGCACAGGCACGCCGCCTGCACATCCGCGTGAAGGGCAAGGACGGCAAGACCTATCTGGCCCACACCCTGAACAACACCTGCGTGGCACCTCCGCGTATGCTGATCGCCTTCCTGGAGAACCATCTGCAGGCCGACGGCACCGTGACCATCCCCGAAGTGCTGCAGCCGTATATGGGCGGCCTGAAGGTCATGGTTCCCACCCACAAGAAGGGTTGAAGAATTGACCGGCTTTTCCACAAGGCTCGGATAAATGGTTGAAAAATCCCGCTTTCTATTCAATGGAAAGCGGGATTTTTGCGTATCTTCGTTTGTATTTTGGACGACACGAAAAAATATGATTTTTTTAAAAATATGTGTTGACAAAAGGGGTATCTGTGGGTATAATAATAGAGCACTGTTCAAGTGCACAAACAATATGTGGCGGTATAGCTCAGTTGGCTAGAGCATTCGGTTCATACCCGAAGTGTCACCGGTTCAAATCCAGTTACCGCTACCACTTTTACAGAGTTTCGCTAAGGTTAGGGGGACGGTCGTCTGCAGTAGTGGACGATGGAAGTCGGAGGTTTTAGCGAAGCTCTGTATTTCTAAGGCCCGTTGGTCAAGCGGTTAAGACACGGCCCTTTCACGGCTGTAACATGGGTTCGATTCCCGTACGGGTCATGAATAAAATCCCTGATCTTAGGATCAGGGATTTTTTCATGCAACCCGTACGAGGAATCGAAGGAACACGGCCGCCCGCAGGCGGCAAAAAAGAGCCCAGTGGGCTCTTTTTTAGTGTTCGGGTCCCATCCTGTAGGAATGTCTAATGTGGTTGCTGCCGCTGCATTCGCTCGGGGGATTTTTAATTTGACCCGCACGGGAATTGCAGCTGAGCTGACCGCCGCCAGCGGCGGAAACAGGGAAGCGAAGCTGGGGCCGTGGTCAGCGGAATGCGAACGCCGCTCCAAGGCGTGAAGCATACGCTGGGAACCACAACCCGAGACAGGGCGGCGGTGCGCCTTCATCTTGAATACCACATGCCATTTTATGGATAAAAAGCCCGGCAGGGGAACACGTTCAGGTGCTCTTCTGCCGGGTTTTTCTGCATTTTCCGTAAATTTCCGGCCTGAAATCGTAACAAAATTATGTCAATGAGACATCAATCCTCCATTTTTAACTGCGAAAATTGACTTGCACACCAAAAACTCTGGGATATCCTATTGTACGAGCAGAAGGGAGGAAATGGAGTCCACAAGGGCGGTTTTCAATCACGAGTACGGGCCGATGGCGGATGCAGCGTGCAGTTTTTGCATCATCTGCTCCCATCGCCTGATGCTTAGAACGGGAGGATGTCAATGGAAGTCTTTTTGCAAGCACTGGTAAACGGGATCCTGCTGGGCGGTTTCTACTCCCTGATGGGTATGGGCCAGAACATCATTTTCGGTGTTATGAACATCGTCAACTTCTGCCACGGCGAAATGTTGATGGTGGGCATGTACATCACCTATGTTCTGTATACCTACTTTGGGGTGGACCCCTATGTAGCCCTTCCCATCGTCGCAGTGCTCATGTTCGGTCTGGGTGCGCTGATCCAGTCCACTCTGATCACCCCTTCGCTCAAGACCAAGAGCTTTACGAACCTGCTGTTCCTCACCGTCGGTCTGGGCCTGCTGCTCACCAACGGCGCTCTGGTCATCTTTGGTTCCACCTATTATAAGATCATTACCCCTTATTCGCAGACCTATATCCCGCTTGGCCCGGTCACCATTGCGCTGCCCCGTCTGGTCAGCTTCCTGATCCTGATCGTGGTTGCCATTGCACTGTTTGCCTTCCTCAAGTATTCCACCACCGGCAAGCAGATCCGCGCCGTATCTCAGAACCCCATTGGTGCTGAGGTCGTGGGCATCAACGTCAAGAAAATTTACATTCTGACCTATGGTCTGGGCGTTGCTCTGGCCGGTATCGCCGGCTCTCTGCTGACCCAGTTCTACACCATCTATCCCACCGCAGGCGCAAGCTTCGGTTTCCGCGCACTGATCGTCGTGGTCGTGGGCGGTCTGGGCTCCATCCCCGGCGCATTCTTCGCCGGTATTTTCCTGGGCCTGCTGGAGCAGATGAGTGCATTGTTCATCAGCCCGTCCTACAGTGATATGATCGTGTTCGTCACCTTCATCATCATTCTGGTCGTGCGTCAGGTCATGATTCTGAGGAGGCGATAAGATGGATACCAGAAAAGCAGTTAAAACCTATCACCGCAATCTGGCGATCGTTCTGGCTATCATCGTCGCCATCTTCGCAGCGATCCCGCTGGTCGTGGATAAACCTTACATCATCAACATTTTCGTTCTCACCTTCTATATGTCCACCCTGTCCATGGCGTGGAACATTCTGGGCGGCATCACCGGCCAGAACTCGCTGGGTCTGGCCGCTTACATGGGTCTGGGTGCCTATGTGTGCTGTCTGGTGGTCACAAAGACGGGCATGAACCCCTGGGTGGCTGCTGTGCTGGATATGCTCGTTGTGGGCGTTGTGGCCGGTGTCATCTTCTTCCCCAGCCTGATCCTGCGCGGCCCCTACTTCACGCTGGTGTCCATCGCGTTTGCCGAGTCCATCCGTCAGTTCATCATCAACTCGGAGTTTTTCGGCCGTGCATCCGGTGTGGGCCTGCCCTTCGGCAAGGACTCCTTTGCACAGTTCCGCTTTACCAGCAAGGTGCCGTACTACTACATCGGCTTCATCATGATGGTGGGCGTTTACCTCATCATGAAGAAGATCGGCCGCTCCAAGCTGGGCTTTGCGCTGCGCACCATCCGCGAGGATGAGGACGCAGCCGCCGCCATCGGCATCAACCCCACCAAGTACAAGGTCATTGCCGTTGTCATTTCGGCTATCATTGCCGGTCTGGTCGGCTTCTTCTACGTCAGCTACATCCGCTACATCGACCCCGATATTATGATCCAGTCCAAGTCCACTGAGATCGTGCTGCCGGCAGTCGTGGGCGGCGCTGCCTACGTCGAAGGCCCGCTGATCGGCGGCCTCATCATGATCCCGCTGAGCGAACTGCTGCGTGCAAACTTTGCCGCCATCCTGCCCGGCATCAACATGCTGATGTATGCCATCGTGCTGATCGTGGTCATCCGCTTCCGTCCGTCCGGTATTCTGGGCTGGTACATGAACTCGAAGGTCAAGACCTTCATCGATGAAAAGATCCTCAAAAAGCCGTCTCTGGACGTGCTGGAAGAGTATGAGCTGATGGCAGACAAGGGAGGGAAGTAATCATGGCAGAAAAGCCTATTATTGAAGTCCAGGGCCTGACCAAGCGGTTCAAGGGTCTGACCGCCGTGCATGATGTTTCTTTCTCGGTGGAGAAAGGCTCCATCACCGGCATGATCGGCCCCAACGGTGCTGGTAAATCCACCACCTTCAACATGATCTGCGGCTACTACCCGCCCACCGAAGGCAAGATCTTCTACAATGGTGAAGACATCACCAACAAAAAGGCGTATGAGTACACCAACATGAAGATCGCCCGCACCTTCCAGATCATGAAACCTCTGAAGAACCTGAGCGTTCTGGATAACGTCACCGCCGCCGCCTACTTCGGCCACGCCGGTGCAAAGAGCGAAAAAGAGGCCAAGGAGCGCGCCATGGAGGTGCTGCACTTCACCGGCCTGTACGAAAAGCGTCATGTGATCTCCAAGGACATGGGCACGCCGGACCAGAAGCGTCTGGAGATGGCCCGCGCTCTGGCCACCAAGCCCGAAGTGCTGTTTCTGGACGAGAACATGGCAGGCTTGAACCCGGCTGAGACCGAAGAGGCCATCCAGCTGATCCGCAAGATCAACGAGTCCGGTGTCACCATCCTGCTCATCGAGCACATCATGAAGGCGGTCGTGAGCCTGTGCGAGAAGGTCATCGTCCTTCACCACGGCGAAAAGATCGCTGAGGGCACGCCCGAGCAGGTCATGAACGATCCTTACGTCATGGAGGTGTACCTGGGCACCAAAAAGGAGGGCGCAAGTGCTTAAAGTTGAAGGTCTGAACGCCGGTTACGGCTCTGTGAACATCCTGTGGGACATCGGCTTTGAGGTGAAGGACGGCGAGATCGTTGCCATCCTTGGCTCCAACGGTGCCGGTAAGACCACCATGGTGCGCACCATCACAGGCATGGTCAAGGCCAGCTCCGGCAAGGTGGAGTTCAACGGGGAGGACCTCTCCGGCAAAAGCTCCCGCGTTATTCTGGACAGCGGCATCGTGCAGGTGCCGGAAGGCCGTCAGCTCTTTACCGAGATGACCGTGCTGGAAAATCTGGAACTGGGTGCATTCAATAAGGAGACCAAGGCGCATTTTGCAGAAAATCTGGAAAAGTGCTATAACTGGTTCCCCAAACTGCGTGAGCGCGCAAAGCAGGCTGCCGGCACCCTGTCCGGCGGCGAGCAGCAGATGGTGGCCGTGGCCCGTGCGCTGATCGGTATGCCCAAGCTGCTGATCCTGGACGAGCCCAGTCTGGGCCTTGCCCCCAACATCGTGGACGACATTCTGGAAGTGGCCAAGACCATGGTGAAGAATGACGGCATCTCGGTGCTGCTGGTGGAGCAGGACATTACCAAGGCCCTTGCAGCGGCTGACCGCGGCTATGTTATTGAGAATGGCCGCGTGGCACTGGAAGGAACCGCCGCCGAGCTTTCGGCAAACGAGCACGTCAAGAAGGCGTACCTCGGCATCTGATTTTGGAAACTGGATGTCCGGCGGGCACTACTTCACACGGTGCGGCGGGGCATCTCGGATTAACAAGCTGTTTTTTACAAACAGAATTGGAGGACAATTATGAAAAAGATCTCTCGCAGAAGCTTCCTGAAGGCATCCGCTGTTCTGGGCAGCGCAGCTGCTCTGACCGCCTGCGGCGGCTCTTCCGCTTCCACCAGCACTGCAGCATCTACCAGCACCGCAGCATCCGGCAGCACTGCAGCAGCCAGCGGTGATACCATCAAGATCGGTACCATCTACGCAATGTCCGGCGGCAACGCAGCCATCGGCGAGAACATCCTGCGCGGCATCGACTTCGCAGTGGACGAGATCAACAAGGCAGGCGGCGTGAACGGTCAGATGCTGGAAGTTGTCCGCGGTGATCACGCAGGCGACGCAGCCACCGGCAAGTCTGAGGCAGAGCGCCTGATCACTCAGGAAGGCGTCAACGTCATTATGGGCTGCCATATGTCCGTTGTTACCGAGGTCGTGGCTCAGGTCTGCCAGCAGTACGGCATCCCCATGATCACCGCTATTTCCACGCTGGACCGCCTGACCGACGAGGACCACAAGGACTACGATTACTTCTTCCGTCTGTGCCCGCTGAACTCCGTCTACGTGGAAGATATGCTGAAGTATCTGCAGGACTCCAAGGAGCAGACCGGCAACGAGATCAAGAAGGTCGCCATCTTCACCGATAAGGCTGCCATCGGTCAGGAGCTGATCCGCTGCGTCAACCTGTTCGCACCCGACTACGGTCTGGATGTTGTGGCCGAAGTGGACTACAGCTCCAACGCTACCGACCTGTCCTCTCAGGTCCTGGCCCTGAAGCAGGCTGATCCCGATGCCATCCTGTGCGACTCCTACATCGGCGACGCTACTCTGTTCGTCCAGACCCTGAAGGAGCAGAACTACAAGCCCAAGATGATCGTTGCCAAGGCCAACGGCTTCACCGATCCTTCCTTCATCCCGAACCTGGGCGCATCCGCAAACGGCGTGGCTTCTGTTGTTGAGTTCAACCCCGACCTGACCAACGGCGTGGAGATCAACGAGGACTTCAAGAAGGTCTACAATGTCAACATGAACGGCCACTCTGCTGAGTCCTACACCGTTGTGTGGCTGTTCAAGACCGCCATCGAGAAGGCCGGCTCCACCGACGGTGCTGCCGTCCGCGACGCTCTGGCAGAGCTGTCCATCGACGGTGCATTCGAGGGCGGCCGCAAGATCGTTCTGCCCTACTCCAAGATCGAGTTCGCTCCCGAGTACGAGATCGGCGGCGCAAAGCACTACCGTGATAACACCTACGCTTCTGTTGCTATCGCACAGGTGCAGGATCAGGAGTGGAAGACCGTCTGGCCCTTCGAGTTCGCTTCCTCCAAGATCCAGGAAGTCACTCTGGGCTGATAAAGTTACCCCGAAGAACACAAAAGGCGAGCCGCCCAATGGTCGGCTCGCCTTTTTGCGCATTGTTTCCTGTGCAGAGCGTATTCGAGTAGGGGATAGGCTGTGTGGCTTTTATGAAGTCGTTCTCCGCCGGGTATGTTCTCTTTTGCGTGCCAAAAGAGAACCAGAAAAGCACCCGCTACTTTCGAAGCGCGGGAGGCACGAATTAAGGGCTACTCGCCCTTAATAATCCCAAAGCAGTAGGCTCCACCCCAAAAAGTTGGAGATTCCCGCCTGTTCGGCGTGAAGATCTCTTAACCGCTTTTTGAGGTTCCGCCAATCAGAAGTCGCTGCGCGACGGCCGCAGGCCGACAGCAGCAGATGCCGCTTCCCGCCACGACCCTACCCCGTGAAAAAGCAGCTCAGAAAAATCCGCAGATTTTTCTGAGCTGCAAATAAAAATAAATTTTCCGCTAAACATGCCCAGAGTAAAACGGAGGGCATTCTAAATCGTCAACCCTTCTGGATATAGGTAAAAATATCCTCCGGCACCGCTGCCAGTGCATCCGCACCGGCAGCGGTCAGTTCTGCGCGGCCCCGGAAGCCCCACAGCGCGCCCATGGCGGGCAGTCCGGCATTGTGTCCGGTGAGGATGTCCACATCGCTGTCGCCCACAAAAAGGGTGGCAGAGCGGTCTGCACCGATCTCGTCCATCAGCGCATACAGCCCGGCGGGGTCCGGTTTGGTGGGCACGCCGGGCCTGCTGCCGCGCACAGCGGCAAAGCGGCCTGTGCCGAAATAGTGGGCGATGATCTTGCCGCACAGAGGGTCGGCCTTGTTGGAGAACACTGCGCACTGAACACCCTGTGCCCGCAGCTCGTCCAGCAGCTCCGGGATGCCGGGATAAGGGGCCGTCTTGTCCTCCTTGTGGGCGTCGTACCGGGCAGTGAATTCAGCCAGTGTGGCCGCCAGCTGCTCCGGCGTGCGGGCATTTTCCGGCGAGAAGCGCTCCACCAGCTTCGGGATGCCGTTGCCCACCATGTGCTTGAACTGTTCCACCGTAAAGGTGGGCCAGCCGTGCTGTTCACACACCCAGTTTCCCGCATCGGCAAGGTCGTCGATGGTGTTCAGAAGGGTGCCGTCCAGATCGAATAATACAGTTTTTATCACAGAAAAAGACTCCTTACAGTTTCAGAAAAGCAAAAAAGGCAATTCGCTGCACTTTACGCTGCGCACCTTGCACTTCACCCCGCCCGGAAAGGTGAGGGTGAGGTTCGTGCGGTGCACCGCCGCGGCCCATGGCGACTGCATGGCCGTCAGGGCCGGAACAGGGCAGAGCACGCAGATGTCGTGCAGATGGAAGCCGTGCTGCCAGCGCAGGGTCAGGCGGCCGTTTTGCAGCCAGATGCCCTCTTTGCGCCAGCCGTTGTACGCACCCACCAGCAGGGCGGCAAACATAGCAGTGACCACCAGAAGCGGCACCGTGAGGGCGGGCAGGGTGTAGCGGGATACTGCTGTCAGCAGCAGGCACAGCCCGCAGGGGATGCCGACAGGCAGAAAAAACGCCGGGATGCTGCGGCCTGCGGTGTCCACCGGGGCTTTTGGCGGCA
Source organism: Faecalibacterium sp. BIOML-A4 (assembly GCF_009679665.1). NCBI lineage: Bacteria > Bacillati > Bacillota > Clostridia > Eubacteriales > Oscillospiraceae > Faecalibacterium > Faecalibacterium sp. BIOML-A4. The sequence goes on from NZ_WKZG01000010.1 coordinate 85,839, forward strand.
GGGCAAAGCCGGGCAGCAGCTCCTGTAGAAAAGGGCCGTCCTCCCGCCAGACCAGCAACGGGATCTCCGGCTGGCAGCTGCCTGCTGTAACGAACACCGGGCAGCAGCCCAGCGCCCATGTGGCAGGCGAGCGGCGCAGGTCCGCATAGCTCAGATGTTCCAGCGCAAGGCGCATCTCATACCGGCGCACAAAGCCGCCCCTGCTGCCAAGGTGACTCTCGGTGCGCCACACGGTGTAATGGGCCGCATGGGCCGCACTGCGCACAAGGCTTGCGCAGAACAGCACACCGCCCAGCACCAGCAGCCATGCTGTGCCCATGGGCAGCCAGCGCGCCGCCCACGCCGCAATGCGGTTCAGGTGGGCAAAGGCTGCCGTCTGGGCATCCGGCGCATAGGGCCTGCTCTGTTTGACGGCCAGCGCCAGCAAAGTAAGGGTGGAAAGGCCGTTGGCACCCAGCACCGCAAAGGCCAGCTTTTCGCCGCCGCGCGGGGTGTGGGCCACAGCATCCCGGCGCGGCATCATGCGGTCAGCTAAAAACTGCGCGTTCTGCGCGCTCAAAAGCAGGGTCAGGGTGCGCTTCTGCCCGGCAGGGTACAGCACCACCCGGCTGGCACCGGCCAGCCGGTAGAGCAGGGGCCGCTCGATGGTGAGCGCTGCCAGCTGGCTGGCTTTCAGGCAGCGGTCCAGCCGTACGCCCAGCCGCCAGCGCACCCGCAGGGTTCCCTGTGCATCCACCCGCCAGCGGCCTGCGTGCAGCACGGCGGCGCTCACAGCGGCAAGCACTGTCAGCAGCGCCGCGCCCTGCACCAGAGCCGTACGCAGCGCCGCCCAGTTGCGGGCAAACAGCACCTGCAAAAGCGGCAGCAGATACAGCAGGATGGTCTTGCGCAAAAAATGCAGCACCGCAAACGGGTGGAAGCCGCGTTCGGTCATGGCGTTTCCTCCATCAGCACAGCGGCAAGGGCCTGCGCCTGCAGGGCATCCACGCCCGGCAGGAACAGCTGTACGCCCGGGCCGTGCACCACCAGCACGCTGCACCCGGCCAGCCACAGAAGCGGCGTGCGCAGGGTCCACACGCCAGTCACGGCCCGGCGGGGAAGCTGCCGTGTGATGGGAACGGCGATACCGGCCCGCACGGCAGTGTTCCGGGCGGTGAGCACTGCGGTAAAGCTGCAGGCTCTTGCCCACGCGGCGAACACAAGGCACGCCCACAGGGCACAGAAAATACACCCGGCAAACAGGCTCTGCCAGAACACAAAAGGCGCGCAGAACACGCCGGGAACAGCGGCCCAGACGCACAGCACGGCCCGGCCCTTGGGCGGGATGATCAGCGCCGTGCGCAGCAGGTCACGTTCGGTCATTTGCCGGAAAGGCCCCAGGCATCCATCAGCAGGTGCAGGGTGTCATCCTGCGTCAGGCAGAGGATGCGGTCCCACGGCAGTAAGGTGGTATTGCCGTGGGGGATGATGAACTCCGCATCGCGGGTGATGCACACCAGAATGACGTCGCCCGGCATGGGGATGTCCTTGACCGCCTGCCCTGCAAACTGGAAGTTCTCCGGCAGCAGGATCTCGTTCAGGCTGGCAGTGCCGCCGCCCAGCGAGAGCAGCTGGCGGATGGTATCCGTCTCGATCTCGCGCTCAAGGATGTGGCTCAGGTTGTCGGTGCCGCACACTACGGTGTCCACGCCTAAGGTGTGCAGCAGCTCGCGGTTCTTGGGGTTGGAGGCCCGGGCCACGGTGCGGTTCACGCCAAACTCCCGCTTTGCAATCTGGCAGGCAACAAGGTTGTTCTCGTCCGCACCGGTCACGGCCACAAAGGCATCGCAGCTGGCAACGTCGGCCGTGCGCATGGTGTCAAAGCTGATGGCATCGCCGCAGATCACCGGGATATCCAGCGAATCGGCCAGCGAACGGCACAGCATTTCCTGCGGTTCAATGATGGTCACTTTGTGGCGGTGGGCCAGCAGGCTCTGGGCCAGATACATGCCCACCTTGCCGCCGCCTGCGATACAAACTTTCATATGCTTCCCTCACTTTTTACTTTGCCAGTGCGCGGAACACCGATTGCTCGGTGAGTACCGTGGGGCAGATGGTGTCGATCTCGTAAGCCTTGTGGTACAGCACCTGCAGGTGCGGGTCGGACACGCGGCAGATCACCTTCTCACGGCGGAAGATGCTTTTTGCGATCTGTGCCGCCATCAGGTTTACCGAGTCGTCCTCGCTCACAGCGGCCACGGCATCGCAGCTGTCAATGCCGCCCTGCCGCAGAGTATCCGGGTCGGTGGGGTCGCCCACCAGAGCCGTGCCGCCAAAGCTGTAGTCGTCAAAGGCATCCAGACGCTTGAGCTGTTCGGGATCCTTTTCAATCAGCGAGATATCATGGCCGATGCGTTCCAGATCGCGGATGAGGGAAGCACCCACCTGGTCGCAGCCGATCACCAGAATATTCATATGGATTCACCTCGTTGTAGAATGGCTTAACAAAAATACCAAGGGTGTTTAAACTCTGTTTTGATTTGCGGATAAAATAGAAGGAAAATGGTCTTTGCATCAGTATAACACATTTCCCAGCGCAGTAACAGCCTGCAGGGCAAAAGTGGCGGCGGGCGTAAAAATTTTCGCATTCTGCGTGCGTGCAGAGACATAGTATGGTATACTGGAAGAAAATAAGCTGCTGTGCCTTTGTGCACAAGGAGGGGTACTTACGTTTTTTGAGATCATCAAAGCCATCCTGATGGGCATTGTGGAGGGCATTACCGAGTGGCTTCCCATTTCGTCCACCGGTCATATGATCCTGCTGGAACAGATCATCAAATTCAACGCAAGCGAAGAGTTCATGTCCATGTTCCGTGTGGTCATCCAGCTGGGTGCCATCATGGCCGTGGTGGTGCTGTTCTGGGGCAAGCTGTGGCCCTTTGGCATGAAGCAGGGCAGAGTCATTTCCAAGCCCAGCGTGTGGAACCTGTGGTTCAAGGTGGTAGCGGCCACGATCCCGGTGCTCATCATCAGCCCGCTGGACGACTGGATGGAAGCTCACTTCTACAATTACATCACGGTTGCCGCGATGCTCATTCTGTATGGCGCGCTGTTCTTTGTTGTGGAGAACCGCCGCGCCGCGCCGCACGTGAGCCGGCTGGAGCAGATCACCTACCGTGATGCCATCATCATTGGCCTGTGGCAGTGTCTGGCCATCATTCCGGGCACCTCCCGCTCCGGTGCCACCATCGTGGGCGGCCTGCTGCTGGGCCTGTCCCGCGCCTGTGTGGCAGAGTTCACCTTCTATCTGGCCATCCCGGTCATGGCGGGCGCATCCCTGCTCAAGGTGGTCAAGTTCGTTGTCGGCGGTTCTGTGATGACCGGCACCGAGGTGGCTGTGCTGGCAGTGGGCTGTGTGGTGGCCTTTGGCATGAGCCTTGCCGCCATCCGCTTCCTGATGGATTACGTCAAGCGCCACGATTTCAAGTTCTTTGGTGCCTACCGCATCGTGCTGGGCATCATCGTGCTGGCAGTGGCGGCTGCGACGGCAATCTTCTGATTTTAAGCGGAAGAATTATTTTTATAATTTACGACCCCGGAAAATCTGCGGATTTTCCGGGGTCGTTTTTTCAGGGGAAGGGTCGTGAAGGCAAGTGGCATTTGTTTTTTATGGTGCTGTGAGCGGCAAAAAATTTCGATGCAGCCAAGGCGGGTGCGCCCTCTGCGGCAGCGCTGACGCGATGCCATTGTCTGCCAAAGGGCACAGGACTTTGCCAGATTTAAAGATGCCGCTTTTACGGAGTACGAGGGCTTTCCGCGCTGGATGGACTGGCACCCGGAAGCGAGGACGTGGAGGGTGTGCCCGCCGCCCTTTACGACAGCACTTTTTCTTTGCAAAAAGATGTGCTATACTACAAAACAAGAGAGTATGCGGCAGCGTGCCGTGCAAACAAAATGGAGGAAACTGCTATGGAAGCATCCAAGGTCTATTATACAGATTTCCGCTGTCCCGTGGGCACCAGCCTGCTGGACAAGCTGCGCCGCGTGTGCATTGCTGCCGGCATCAAGGACATTGATATGGATGGCAAATTCGTTGCCATCAAGATGCATTTCGGTGAGCTGGGCAATCTGGCATTCCTGCGCCCCAACTACGCCAAGGTGGTGGCCGACCTGTGCAAGGAGCAGGGCGGTCTGCCGTTTCTGACCGACTGCAACACCCTGTATCCGGGCAGCCGCAAGAACGCACTGGAGCACCTCACCTGTGCCCAGCTGAACGGCTTCTGGCCCATGACCACCGGCTGTCAGGTCATCATTGCGGACGGCCTGCGCGGCACCGATGAGGCAGAGGTGCCGGTGCCGAACGGCGAATACTGCAAGACGGCAAAGATCGGCCGCGCCATCATGGATGCGGATATCTTTATCAGCCTGACCCATTTCAAGGGCCACGAATCCACCGGCTTCGGCGGTACTCTCAAGAACATCGGCATGGGCTGCGGCTCCCGCGCGGGCAAGATGATACAGCACGCCGCCGGACACCCGGAGGTGCAGCAGAGCCTGTGCCGCGGCTGCCACCGCTGCGCCAAGGAGTGCGGCTCCGATGCCATCACCTATGATGCAAACAACAAGGCCGTCATTGATCAGACCAAGTGCAAGGGCTGCGGCCGCTGCATCGGTGCCTGCAACTTTGACGCTATCTATTCCCAGTGCGACAGCGCCAACGAGATGCTGGACCGCAAAATGGCCGAGTACGCGGCTGCCGTATGCGCAGGCCGTCCCTGCTTCCATGTTTCTCTGGTGCAGGACATCAGCCCCAACTGCGACTGCCACTGCGAGAACGATGCTCCCATCCTGCCGGATATCGGCATCTTTGCGTCCTTTGACCCGGTGGCGCTGGATCAGGCCTGCGCCGATGCCTGCCTGAATGCACAGCCGCTGCCGAACAGCCAGCTGGGCCAGAACCTTGCAAAGCCCGGCTGGAACTGCCACCACGACAACTTCAAGGATTCCAACCCCAATATCGAGTGGAAGGCCACGCTGGAGCAGGCCGAGAAGATCGGCATGGGCACCCGCCAGTATGTGCTGAAGAAGGTCTGATGCCGCAGGCGGCCCCAGCCTTTTCCGCAAAAACAAAAAGAAGCTGACCAGCCCGGTCAGCTTCTTTTTATGTTGGGTTCACTGGCCCGCTGCGGGCACGCAGTCGTCCAGCACGGTCTGCAGGGCCTGCCAGTTCTTCAGGGTGCAGCCGGGCAGGGTGTCCGGGTCAAGGCCGGCATCCTCAATGCGGCCAGCCATGCTGTCCTTGTCGCTCAAAAGGCTCAGCGCGTCCGGCTCGATCATCGTCCAGGCCTCGGCAAAGCTTTCCTGCTCATCAGCGTCCAGCGTGTCGTACCAGCTGTAGAAAGCTTCCTGCACGGCTTCCGGGGTGCGGGAGGCAAGGCGGGCGTTTTCTGCCCACTGCAGCAGGGATGCCGCTGCGATCACCGATTTGAGCGAGCAGCCGGAAACACCCGGCCCCCAGCCCAGACAAGGCTCAAAGGCGGCAGCGGTGCCGGTGATGGAGAAGATGGAGTTCTCGTCAAAATCGCCGGGGTTCAGGCCGGAGGTGTCGGCCCGGGTGGTGGAATCAGGCAGGTCTTCGCCGGAAGCAGCGGAGCTTGCAGAACTGCTGGCAGAGCTTGGCGCTTCGGAACTGCTGGCGGTTGAGCCGCCGCAGCCTGCCAGAATGCTGCAGGCCAGCGCTGCGCAGAGCAGCAGCGAGAGGATGCGGGTATATCTCAATTTCATAGTAGTGTCCTCCTTGAGCGGTGCCGCAGCCGGGCCGCAGCACTTCAAAACGATACACCTTAAGTATACGTTCTGCCGCGGCGGTTGTCAATCGGACAGCGCAGAACGAATTTCAAGCGGGAAATATGCACCCTGCACAAAGAAGGGATGCATTTTTGGGAACTTTGCATTCTTGACATTTTTTGCAAAAATCGGTTGACTACAAGTATAGTGTCTGCCCACGTCAGCCGGAAAGGAGGGAAACGCCCATGAAGCACCGCATCACAGCCGCATTGGAGCGGTTCTCCCGCGCAATGCTGGCACCGCTGAGCTATCTTTCGGCGGCGGGCCTGCTGCTGGTGGTGGGCGCACTGCTCACCAGTGCGCCGCTGGCCGGGGTGCTGCCCTTTTTGCGGTGGGAGCCGGTGCAGCTGGCGGGCAGGATCATTTACAAATGCCTCACGGCGGTCATTTCAAATCTGAGCGTGCTGTTCTGCACCGGGCTTGCGGCGGCGCTGGCAAAGCGGGAAAAGCATCAGGCGGCGTTCATCGCCCTGATGAGCTATCTTGTCTACCTGACAGCGGGCAATGTAACGCTGACCGAGTTGGGCCTGCTGGCGCAGCCGGATGCGCTTACCGGCCTGTACAGCGCAGGCCAGACCATGGTGCTGGGCATCCAGACTGTGGACACCGGCGTGTTCGGCGGTATTCTGCTGGGCCTGCTCACCGCCTTTGTATATGACCGCACCTGCGAAAAAGCCCACCGCGGCATTCTGGGCGGTGTGTTCTCCGGTGTGCGGTGGTCCTTTGCCTGCGTGGCGGCACTGGCGGCGGTGCTGGGCTCTGGGGCCTGCTTTGTCTGGCCGCCTATCCAGAAGGCCATTGCGGCCGTCACCGGCTTCATTGCCGCTTCCGGCAATATCGGGTTGTTTTTGTACGGCTTTCTGGAACGGCTGCTCATCCCTACAGGGCTGCATCATCTGGTGTATATGCCGTTCCAGTTCTCACAGCTGGGCGGTCAGCTTATGGTGGGCAGCGTCACCTATACCGGTGCCTATGTGGTCATGATGACCGAATATAACCTCGGCCTGCCGTTTTCGGATGGCATCGTGTGGATGTACACCGGCTTTACCAAGACCTTCGGCTACTTTGGCATTGCGGCGGCATTCATCTTCTGTGCCCGGCGGGGCAGCCGCAAAAAGACTGCCCTTCAGCTGCTGCCGCTGGCCTTTACGGCATCGCTGGCTTCCATTACGGAGCCGCTGGATTTTCTGTTCTGCTTCTCGGCACCGGTTTTGTGGCTGGCGCACGCAGCCATCTCCGGCAGCTTCATCGTGCTGCTGCACCTGTGCGGAGTCACGGCGTTTACCTCGAACCTTCTGGGGTCGCTTGTGATGAACCTTTCCGCTGGTGCGGCCCGCACGAACTACCCGGTGCTGTATCTGCTGGGCCTTGCCCAGATCGCGGTGTATTTTGTGGTGTTCACTGTGCTCATCAAGGCGCTGGACCTGCCCACACCGGGCCGCCGCCCGGAAGAGCCGTCCCGGCCGGAAAAGGCCCTGCCGCTGGACGAGCAGGGAATAGAAAAGCTCATTGCAGCCTTTGGCGGGCGGGAGAACATCCGCACGGTGGACAACTGCTTTACCCGCCTGCGTGTCACGGTGAACGACCCGGCCTTCGTCAAGGAGCAGGCCCTGAAAGCCCTGCCCTGCAGCGGTGTGGTGCAAAGCGGCTGCGATGTGCAGATCGTGTACGGCATCCGCGCGCCGGAGGTGCGGCAGGCGGTGGAGCGGCGGCTGAACAGGGTGGTCTGTTGACCTTTGGCGGACGGGCAACTATAATAGGGAAAAAGCGGCTTCCTGTGCAGAGCGTATTCGCGTGGATCAAGTTTCATGCCTTTTGTAAAAAGCATTACCGCCGGGTACGTTCTCTTTTGCGTGCCAAAAGAGAACCAGAAAGGACGGCGGTGCCCGCAGGGCATGAAAGCCCCAGTGGGGCTTTTAAGCTGCAGACCGGTTTGCGCAGCAAATGCCGCGTGTTCAGCGCGGCAAGGTCTCCGCTACTTTCGAGGCGCGGGAGGCGGCGGGTTGCGGCTCCCTGCGTCTGCTTTGTGCCTTGCGCGGCACTCGCATCCTGCAGGCCGCTGCCCCAACAGCTCCTCCCTGTTTCGGCCGCTGGCCGCGGTCGTTGCCGTTGCAAACTAGGGGCTGCTCGCCCCTAGTAACCCCAAAGCAGTTGGGCTCCATACAAAAAATCCAAGTCGCTCCGCTAGAGGATTTTTTGTGTTCCGCCGATTTATAGTCGCTGCGCGACGGCGATAAGCCGACAGCAGCAACATGCCGTTTCCCGTTACGACTTTTCCCGTGAAAAAGTAACTCCGAAACGACCGCAGTCGTTTCGGAGTTACAAATTTAAAAATAATATTTCCGCTGATATTGCCAAAGCGAACGCGTCGGCAATTTTAAATCGTCTAGCGGTTGAAAGGATCCCCAATGCAAAACCAAGCACATTGTGATAAATCGGAGATAATACCGCCAACCGGCCGCTTTGCACCCAGCCCCAGCGGGCGGCTGCATCTTGGCAATCTGGCCTGCAGCCTGCTGGCGTGGCTCAGCGCAAAAAGTCAGGGCGGGCGTATCGTGCTGCGCATTGAGGATCTGGATGCCGAGCGCTGCCCGCGCATCTATGCTGACCTGCTGGAACAGGATCTGGACTGGCTGGGCCTTGCGTGGGACGAGGGCGGCAGCACCGGCGGGCCGAACGGCCCCTATTACCAGAGTGAGTGCGCGGAGATCTACACCGCAAGCTACAAAAAGCTGGAAGAGCGCGGCCTTGTGTACCCGTGTTTTTGCTCCCGCGCCCAGCTGCACGCGGCCAGCGCGCCCCATACCTCGGACGGCAACGTGGTCTATCCGGGCACCTGCCGCGGCCTGACCGCTGCCGAAATTGAGGAAAAACGCAAAAAGAAGGCCCCTGCCTATCGTCTGATGGTGCCGGACGAGGACATCACATTTGTGGATGGCTGCATGGGCCCGCACACCGAAAATCTTTTGCATGACTGCGGTGACTTCTACCTGCGCCGGGCGGATGGCGTGTTCGCCTATCAGTTGGCCGTGGTGGTGGACGATGCCCGCATGGGCGTTACCGAAGTGGTGCGCGGTGCAGACCTGCTTTCGTCCACGGCACGGCAGCTGTATTTGTACCGCCTGCTGGGCCTGCAGGCACCGGGGTTTGCCCACTGCCCGCTGCTGCTGGCCCCGGATGGGCGGCGGCTCTCCAAGCGCGACGGCGACCAGAGTCTGGAAAACCTGCGGGAAAAGTATACCGCGCAGGAGATCGTGGGCAAGCTTGCCTATGCCTACGGCCTGCAGCCGGAGCCTGCGCCCCGCACACCGGAAAGCCTGATCAAGGACTTTTCCTGGGCAAAGGTGCCAAAGCAGGATGTCTGCCTGCCGGAGGATCTGTTCTGAACAAAAAAAGAAATGCGCTGTCCCCCGATGACAGCGCATTTCTTTTTTATAGAGATTCAGATGCGGCGCATCTGCGGCAGATCGTTGGTGTCCATCATACGGCTGAACGCGGTATCCAGTGCCAGCGCCAGCAAAGCGCCCAGCGCTGCATCGATGCAGCTGTGCTGCTTGAGCAGCATGGTGGAGCATACAATGGAGATGCACAGCACATCAGCGGCCGGGCGCATCCAGCGGAACCGGGGCTGCTCAAAGATGCGGCAGCGGTGATAGGCAAGCATCAGCGTGACCGAGTTGAACACATGGATGGACGGGCAGACATTGATGGGTGTGTCGGTGCTGTACAGGAACCGCACCGCACGGGCGAAGATGTCTGTGCCCGGCACATAGCAGGGGCGCAGATTCAGCCCGGTGGGCAGGATCACGTAGCAGGCCAGCGCAATGGTCATACCGCTGAACAGCGGCATACACAGCCGCCAGAAATCCTCCCGGGGTGCCTTCCACAGAAGGAAGAACAGGGTGAACGGGATCCACGGAAACCATGCAAAATAGGGGATGACCGCATATTTGCAGAAGGGAATCAGATCGTCCAGCCGGCAGTGCACGAGGATGTGCGGCATATGGATCTGGGTGTTCAGGAAATTGAATGCGGAAAGATAAAGTATGAGATACAGCGCCATGAAGCAAAGCGGATGGCGCGAAAACCAACTGCGTTTCATTGAAAAAGCCTCCTTTTTGCAGAAGTGAAAGCTCTTAGCACTGTGAAATTATACGCCGGGAATGTGACAAAAACAAGAATGAAAGCAGACAACATTGCTGAAAAACAAATAAATTATTTGTGCGTATTGCGTAAAAAAGAGCCTGCCTTCGCGGCAGGCTCTTATAAAATGCAGAGGAAAGATTCAGATGACCTGCTGTTCCAGCCACTTGCCGCGCACGAAGCGTACAAAGAAGCACAGGGAGCGGAACGCCCAGTCCAGATACATGCCCATCCAGATGGCCAGCAGGCCGCCGTGGAAGGCCAGCACACACAGGTAGCAGAAACCCACCCGGAAGGCCCACATGGACACGATGCTCACGGTCATGGTAAAGCGGGCATCGCCTGCCGCACGCAGGATGTTGGGCATGGTAAAGCTGGAAGGCCAGATGAACAGCGAAACGATGTTGAACCACACCATCACTTCCAGCGCCATGGCGTAGGCTTCCGGCGAGAGGTTGAACAGGCCCAGTGCAAATTTGTTGGCAAACAGGAAGGCCGAAAGGTTCATGAACCATGCGCCGCAGTAGGCAAACAGCATCAGGCGGCGGGAGTAATACACGGCCTGATCTTTTTCGCCTGCGCCAAGGCACTGGCCCACCACGGTCAGCGCAGCCATGCCCACGGCGTTGGCCGGGATGTTCAAAAAGGTGGTGGTGGTGTTTGCCACGGCGTTGGCCGCAATGGCGGCGGTGCCCAGAGTGGAGGTCAGGCTGGAAACGGACAGCTTGCCGATCTGGAACATGCCGTTTTCAATACCGGCAGGGATGCCCACCCGCAGGATCTGCTGGATGAGCCGTGCCTTCGGGGCAAGGGCCTGCAGGCCGTCCACACGCAGCGGGCAGGCGGGCCGCTGCAGCAGGTACAGCACAGCCACACAGGCAATGGCACGGGACACAAGGCTGGCCAGTGCGGCACCCATCACGCCCATTTTGAAGCCGTAGATCAGCACGGCGTTGCCGCCAATGTTCACCACATTCATTACAAGGCTGGACATCATGCTGATCTTGCTGTTGCCCTGCGCCCGGAACAGGGCCGCACCGGCGTTGTACAGGCCGATGAACGGGTAGCTCAGGGCCGAGAGCAGGAAGTAGGTCTCGGCATAGCGCATCACGTCCACGTCGATGGAGCCGAAGATGCCGCGCAGGATGGCATGGCGGCCCGCCACCACAACGGCGGCCACCAGCAGGCTGAAGCTGGACAGGATGAACAGGATCTGCGCCGCTGCATTCTTGGCATCCTTTGGCTCCTGCCGGCCGATGTACTGGCTGGTGACCACCGCGCCGCCGGTGGCAAGGGCGCTCATGATCTGGATCATCAGGGTGTTGAAGCTGTCCACAAGGCTCACGCCGGAAACAGCGGCTTCCCCCACCGAGGAGACCATCAGCGTGTCGGCCAGACCGATGGTCACGCTGAGCGCCTGCTCTGCGATCAGCGGCAGCAGCAGGGCAATGAGCTGCTGCCGGGTGAACAGCGGCGGCTTATGGAACGCGGGCGTTTTGGTTGCTGTCATAGGTTCCTCCGTAACGGTGACAAGATACACTTGGATACATGACCTATATCATACAGCAGAGCGCGCAGAATTACAAGAGAAAATCTTCTGTCAGGAAAATTCCTGACTGGGGGTCAGGCTGGTGCCGTAATATACGATATAATCATACGGGACGGTCGGCCCGAACACCGTCTTGTCTGGGTACTTCCTCAGCATGTCCGCTTTCAGGTCGGCCGGGGTCTCGGGCACACCGGCGCAGAGCGTATCGGAGCACACGGCATTCCAGAGGCCCGCAGAGAACGAGGTGCAGTTGTAAATGGCCGACCAGTGGTCTGCGTTGGCCAATGCCTGATTTACAGTGTCTAGCTGGCTCTGGTCCAGTGAGACCTGAATGCCGTAAAGATTCTGATAGTAAGAAGCGTTCAGGTAATATTTGTAGTAGCCCTCCAGATTGTACCAGATGCCGGAATGCTCGCAGCGGTTGCCGCGGGTGCTTACGGTGATGGACGTATCCGGCGCAATGAGCAGTCCGCCCACATTGATATCCTGCTCCGAGACATTGGTGATGGTGAGGAAGCTGTGTCCGCTGGTGTTGAGGGGAACATCGCCGTGGTCATCGGCGCGGGCAAAAAGCCGCAGCACCGCAACGGCTCCCTCGGCAGGGGCATCACCGTAGGCCTGCGCAGGGGACTTGTGGTCTGCCTGCGCAAAGTGGTACGGCCCGCCAAAGTTGGTGGTAAAGCCAACGACATTGTGCATCAGGTCGGCAGAACCGGTGATATCTGTTACCACCTTATCCTCTTTTGCGGCGGGCTGTGCGGCCTTGGGTTCCTGTGCGTAGGCGGGCAGGGCGCACAGGCAGGCCAGCAGCACGCAGCAGGAGAGGATGCGGAAAAACCGTTTTTTCATAGATGCCTCCATTTGTGTTTTTTTTTTAGGTAAAGCTTACTGTTTTTTGCAGGGTCTGTCAAGGACTGCGGCAGGCGGAAAAGCCGCGCCGCAGCGTGTTTGTTCCACTTTACCCGTGCAGGCAATTGTGCTAAAATAAACCTGAGGTGCACCGCGCTTTGCAGGAGCGGGGAGTGCACTGTGGTAAATGAGATAAGAAATAAAAGGTAAATCAGAACCCAAAGGGGGAACAATATGCCAAAAGCAGCCCATAAGGTGGTCGTGATCGGCCACCGCAACCCGGATACCGACTCCATCTGCTCGGCCATTGCCTATGCAGAGCTGAAAAACAAGACCAGTGATCTGGTCTGTGAGCCCCGCCGTGCAGGCAAAATGAATCAGGAGACCGAGTTCGTGCTCAAAAAGTTCGGGGTAAAGCCCCCGCGCATGTGCACGGACGTGAACCCGAAGATCCGCGATGTGGACTACCGCGAGATGCCCGGCATCCCCGGCTCCACCAGCCTGCGCAAGGCGTGGGAGATCATGCGCGACAAGCAGATCGACACCCTGCCGGTCACCAGCCCGGACAACGAGCTGGAGGGCGTGATCACGGTCAAGGACATTGCCACCGCCAACATGGACGTGTTCGACACCGGCATCCTGGCCAAGAGCCAGACCACCTACCGCAATATTCTGGAAACGCTGGGCGGCACCATGGTGGTGGGCCGCGAGGACGACGTGTGCACCACCGGCCACATCCGCATCGGCACCGCCACGCCCGAAATGCTGGAAAATACCGTGGAAAAAGGCGACATCGTCATCCTGACCAACCGCTACGAAAGCCAGCTGTGCGCCATTGAAAAAGAAGCGTCGCTGCTCATCCTGTGCAACAACGCCAAGGTGGGCCGCACCATCCAGCGCATTGCCGAGGAGACCGGCGTTGCCATCATGACTACCCCGGTGGATACCTATGCTGCCGGTAAGCTCATCAGCCAGTGTGCGCCCATCTCCTACTATATGACCCGCAGCGACATCATGAAGTTCACCCTCGTCACGCCGGTGGCCGATGTTACCCGCGTGATGGCCAAGGTACGCCACCGCTATTTCCCCATCCTCGACGAGGACGGCAAATACTGCGGCATGGTCAGCCGCCGGAACATCATCAATCTGCAAAAACGCCGCATCATCCTGGTGGACCACAACGAGGCCACGCAGGCCGTGGAGGGCTTCGATCAGGCCGAAATTCTGGAGATCATCGACCACCACCGCATCGGCAGCCTGGAGACCAGCGGCCCGGTGTACTTCCGCAACCAGCCGGTGGGCTGCACTGCCACCATCATCACCCAGATGTACGACGAGAACGGTATGGAGATCCCGCCGCAGATCGCAGGCCTTCTGCTGGCGGCCATCCTTTCGGATACGCTGGTGTTCCGCAGCCCCACCTGCACCCCGCTGGATGAGGCCCTTGCAAAGCGTCTGGCAAAAATTGCCGGTGTGGACATTGACGAGTTTGCCAGCGAGATGTTTGAAGCAGGCGAAAAGCTGGACGGCAAGACCGCCGAGGAGGTGTTCCTGCAGGACTTCAAGGTGTTCATGTGCGGCGATATCCGCTTTGGCGTGGCACAGGGCAGCTACATGACCCGCAAGAACCTGCTGGCCGCCGAAAATCTGCTGCGCCCCTATCTGGAAGAAGCCCGCAACAAGCAGAACGTGGAAGATATCTACATGCTGCTCACCGACGTGCCCAAGGAGGAGAGCGTGGTCATCAGCGATGGCCGCTATGCTTCCGAGGTGCTCTCGGACGGCTTTGAGACCCAGCCTGCCGAGGACGGCAGCTTTACCCTGCCCGGTGTGGTGAGCCGCAAAAAGCAGTTCATCCCGGCGCTGATGACCGCCTATCAGGAGCTGTAAGATGTTTGATTTTCTGCATAAAAAAGCACAGGATGCCACGCCGCCCGCCCTGCCGGAAGGCACTGTGCGCCGCCGCTATTCCATCGAAGGGCAGGTGCAGGGGGTGGGCTTCCGCTACCGCGCCCGCTATGCGGCCCAGACGCTGGAACTGACCGGCTGGGTGGAGAACGAGGACGACGGCAGTGTGACGCTGGAAGTGCAGGGCGACCCGGAAAAGTTCCTGCGGCTGTTCGCCATGATCCAGAAAAGCGATTACATCCAGATCACCGGCATCCGCCAGAAGGATCTGCCGCCCGACCCATGGGAGCGGGGCTTCTCGGTAAAAGGGTATTGATGCGAGACCCTCTCAGTCAAAGCCTGTCGGCTTTGCCAGCTCCCCCGATGGGGGAGCTTTTTGACATTTTTTGGCAAGCACTGCCTCTCGGGAAGAGGATCTTGAATGATCCCCGCTTATAAAGCTCGCCCTTCGGGAGAGCTGTCGAGCAAAGCGAGACTGAGAGGGTTCGTGCAAACAAAAAAGCTGACGCGAAAGCGTCAGCTTTTTTGCTCTTTCTAAATTTATCAACCTGCTGTTTTCAGCGGGGAATTTTCTGTCCAGATGGTGCCGTCCAGCAGCCGGGTCACAGCCAGAGTGCCGTTTGCGGAAACACGGGCCGGGTCCAGCGCGTAGAAATCGCTCTCCTTCAGGTTCGCGGGGTCTGCATCCGCACGGATGCCCACCACACAGACCCAGTGGCCATAGGCGGCGCTGGTGGCGATGTGCGGGTAATTGACCTTGTTCCAGCCGGAGCCGGTCAGGTGGTATTCATAGCTGGAGGTGCGGTTCGTGTGCCGTTTTACGCCGCTCACCGCGGTGTTTTTCAGATGCACGATCACCGGCTTCCCGGCGGAAAGCTCGGTGTAAAGCTTCTGCAGGCACTCGGACAGGCTGCCGGAATAACCGTAGTAGCCGCCCGCAGACCAGACCGCACCGTTTGACCACATGCCGCTGCCGGAGGAAACTTTTCCATCCAGAATGGTGCGTGCATAGCGCAAGGCGTACCAGCTGCATTTGCCGGAGGTCTGGTTGCCGATGGAAAGGATCTGGCTGGTGCTGAAGTCCAGCATCCGGATGCCGTGCGTTTCCTGCAGGGCAGCTGCGTGTGCGTGGGGAACGGCCAGAGCCAGCACAAGGCACAGCGCCAGAACTGCCGCCGCCAGCCGCTGTGCCGCGCGGGCGGGACAGTGTTGCATATTGAGCCACATCCTTTGTTTTTTCTACGACCTTATTTTACCATGCAAAAATGGTAGAATTGTGTAAAATCGTAATTTTTTGAAAGGATTCTGAAAGATGGATCGAAGATGGATCGGAACACAACATTTGTTCAAACCGGGAAGGACTGTGCCCCGGAAAAGAACAGCATGGAGCTTCCGGCTGGAAGAAGATTTTCCAGCACGGTAAAGAACCTTTGCGAAATAAGGACAGTGTATCTCAATACTGCAACAAAAAAGCCGCTGCTTCATTGATTTTGAACGAAAATGTTTCGGAAACTTTATGCATCTTCTCGATTGACAAAACCAACTGCTGTCGGATATAATCAGGCCAGAACGACACCCGTTCTGTAGTGCGGAAAAACAGCACTGAAATGAGACAAATCAACAAAATCTTGAAATGACAGGAGGCGCTTTACAATGAAAAAGCTGAAGAAATTTGCTGCCCTGCTTCTGGTGGGTGTGATGGCTCTGGCCCTGCTGACGGCCTGCGGCGGTGGTGGCGGCCCAACCGAAGAGCAGAAAGTACTGGCCCAGATCAGTCAGGAGAAGGGCGTCCAGGCGACCAATGACGCAAAGCTCCGCGAAGTGGCTGAAAGAAATCTGAATGAAGATCTCAATGCTCAGTTCAAGATCCTCGGCCATGCAGGAGCGTTCAATTTCCATACGGATACGTTGGAAGGTGATCTGGTCATCACCATCACCGCCCGGTATGACTATAAGGACACTCTCCTGAGCTATGTGCTGGATAAGATCTCTCATCACGTTGACACTGATCATAATGCCAGCGTAGAGCAGGACGGCAACTGGTCGAATATAGGCGTTGTGGTCAAGAGCAACAACGAGCAGAGCTACATTGGTATTTCCATCCGCATCAAGGGCAAAAAGTAAAAAATTCCTCACCCTTTCTCCCCGGAGCGTGGCTGCAAGGCCGCCCTCCGGGGCTTTTTTGCGTTTGAACCCTCTCAGTCACGCCTTACGGCGTGCCAGCTCCCCCAAAGGGGGGAGCTTTTAGACATCTGACGGTTTGCAGCAAATAAGCTCCCCCTCTCGGGGGAGCTGGCATCGCGCAGCGATGACTGAGAGGGTTGCCTCCCTCACTGAGGGAGGTGGCAAACCCGCAGGGTTTGACGGAAGGAGTTCGTCCTGCTCCGGGGCTTTTTTGCGTTTAGGGACAATTGCCAAAAAGAAGGGCGGAATTTGGGCGATATGCCTGTTGACATGCGGGGGGGGGGGTATGGCTAAAATAAATTCAGACGGGTAAAGCGATTTGGGGTCGCCCAAACCGTCAGAATTTGAAAACAGGAGGAACATTACAATGAAAATGTTCAAGCGTTTCGCAGCCGCCCTTCTGGCCGGCGTGATGGTTCTGGCAATGCTCACCGCCTGCGGCGGTGGCGCTGGTTCTGGTGCATCCACGATTGGCGAGGAATTTGAAAACAAATACATCGCAGCGATTAACACTCTCCGTGGCGAGAATGCAGAAAAACTGGAAAATGATACCGACCTGCGTAACAAGGCTCTGGCTCAGTTGCAGAAAATCAAGGATGATGGCACGATTGCGGTTACTGATGCAAACACTTCTATTGTAACGCCCAATGCTGATGGAAAATCTGTAACAGCTGTAGTGATTAGCGTAGGAACGAAGGGCGAACCCGATAAGGGTGTGTG
The DNA here is from genome assembly GCF_009679665.1 of Faecalibacterium sp. BIOML-A4. Lineage (NCBI taxonomy): Bacteria > Bacillati > Bacillota > Clostridia > Eubacteriales > Oscillospiraceae > Faecalibacterium > Faecalibacterium sp. BIOML-A4. Next base: position 103,018 of record NZ_WKZG01000010.1, read on the forward strand.
TCAGGCAAAAGAAATCACCGCCGAATCCTTGGGTGAAATTACCACAGAGGGTGCAGGTGAAGATGCTGTAGAAACTATGCGGGCACTTAAGAAAATCGGTATTGCCACTAAAGTAATCAATGGCAAAACCTATGCAGCAATAGCAATTGAAATTGTCCAGTCTGTGTCGTAAAGCTTAATTCGCAAAATTGAAGAATTGACTTGCCCCGAGGAGCACCCCGCTCCCCGGGGTTTTTTGCGTTTGAACCCTCTCAGTCACGCCTTACGGCGTGCCAGCTCCCCCAAAGGGGGGAGCTTTTAAGCATCTGACGGTTTGCAGCAAATAAGCTCCCCCTCTCGGGGGAGCTGGCATCGCGCAGCGATGACTGAGAGGGTCGCCTCCCTCACTGAGGGAGGTGGCAAACCCGCAGGGTTTGACGGAAGGAGTCTGCCCCGCCCCTCCCGGCGGCAATTCTGAATGGTTTCTCTGTCAAACTGTGTCGTTTTGTGGTACAATAAAAACGTATTCTGATGTGAACAGGAAAGGACGTTTCCATGCAGCTGTTTGAACTGGTGTCCCCGCGGCTGTTCCGCCCGCTGGCGGGGCCGAACCGGGCTTTTTATGCGGAATTGCTGCTTCTGCTCTGGGAGGAGTGCCGCCACACGGCGGATTACAGCATTTCCCGTGCGGAGGCCGTCTGGCGTGCCGAGGATTACTTTGCCGCACTGGCAAAGCCCCTTGCGCTGGATGCCGACGGTGCGGGCGATGAGGACGAGCAGCCCACCCGCGACCCTCACACGCTGGCCGTGGGCTTTCTGCTGCGGCTGCGCCGCACCGGCTGGCTGGAAGAGCAGCCCGGCAGCTACGAGGGGGAAGCGTCCCTTGCCTTTGTGCCGGAGGTAACGCCGCTGCTGGAAGCGCTGGAAGAAATATTGAACCCCCGCGTAGTCACCTATACCGGCAAGCTGTACAAGGCATGGCAGCTGCTGGGCAGCATCGGGCAGGAAAAAAGCCCCTATGAGAACGTTCTGCGGGAGGTGGACGCAGACCTTGACGCGCTGAACCGCTCTCTCCGGGCGCTCAATGCCTCCATCGGCCACTATATCGACCGGCTCACCCGCAACCGCACCCCGCAGGAGGTGCTGGAACTGTTCGACCAGTACGAGGAAAAGGTGGTGGCGGCGGCCTACCACCGCTTCAAGACCAGCGACAACCTGTTCAACTACCGCGCCTATCTGGAAGAAGAGCTGGACGACTGCGAGGAGAACTACCTGCCGCAGCTGGCCTTTGATTATGCCCGGGTGGAGCGCTGCGCCCCGAACGAAGCGACACCTGCCGTGCGTGCACTCATCCAGAAGCAGCGGGACGCGCTGGAAGAGATGAGCCTGCTCATGCGCGAGATCGATGCAAGCCACATCCGCTACCGCAAGCGGGCTGTGCAGCGGGCACAGTTCCTGCTGCTGAGCGACCGTTCTTCGCAGGGCAGCGTCACCGCCCTGCTGCGCCGCTACGCCGAGGACATCCGCACCCCGGAGCAGCTGTTTGAGCCGGACGACGGCCCGGTGGCAAAGCGGCTGCATCTGTACCCGGCGGCAGTGTTCGGGGAAAAATTTCTGTACCCGCCCGCTGCCCAGCGCACCGCCGAGCCGCTGGCCCCGGTGCGCGCCGAAGTATTCGATCCAGAACAGCTCAAAAAAAAGCAGCAATTGCTGCTGGATTACGCCCGCCTTGCCGTTACCGAGGAGAATGTGGCCCTGCTGGCCCGGCAGGCCCTTGCCGCCCGCCCGCAGGTGAACGCGGCACTTCTGGCAGACGAATACCCGAACGATTTTGCCCGTATCATCGGCCTGCATACCTACTCGCAGTCGCCGCACCGGGATTATGACATTCAGCTCACCGGCAATTGGGTGGAGCGCGGCGGTTTCCGCTTTGAGGACTTTGTCCTCACCCGCCGCAGGGAGGAAGAAAATGGCAACCATTAACATGCTGGAAGAAACCGCGAATTATCTGCTGAACCACTGCTTCGTGCTGGGCGGCGTGGAGGATCAGCGGGCAAAATATCTCTATGTGCAGGACCATCTGGACGAGGTCCGTGCCGTGTTCGCCCCGCTGGGCTATTCTGTATTGCTGTACCCGGCACCCCTGCAGGCGGCGGCTTTGGTCAACGGCCACGAGGGCAGTCAGGCCCGGCTGCTGAAATACGAGAGCATCCTGCTGCTGGTGCTGCGGCTTTTGTACCTGCAAAAGCGCGAGAGCCTTGCGGCCAATGCCGACGAGGTGCTGGTGACGGTGGAAGAGGTGCAGACCGAACTGCAGAAGATGAATCTGCCCCGCCGTCTGGACCAGAAAACGCTGGAAAACCTCATGCGCACCCTGCGCCGGTACAATCTGGCGCGGCCTGTGGGGCGGCTTTCCGGGCTGGACAGCCGCATTGAAGTATTTCCCACCGTGCTGCTGGCCCTGCCGGATGCCGACCTTGCGGATGCAGCGGCAGAATCTGCCCGCACCCGCACAGAGCTTGGCCTTTATGAACGACCGGAAGAAGCAGGGGAGGGTGAAGAATGATCGAACTCAAACGGCTGAAGCTTATCAACTGGCACAACTTTGAAAATGTCACCTTCGACTGCGCACGGCTCACCTATATGATCGGCGTGAACGCCGTGGGCAAGACCACCATTCTGGATGCCATCCGCTACTGCCTGACCACCAACCGCAATTTCAATGCGCTGGGCAATAAAAAGAGCGGCCGCACCCTGCAGGGTTCGGTGCACGCAAAGCAGCGCGGCGAGAACGCCTACCGCCGCCCGGGCCATACTGTGGCCTACATCGGGGCGGAGTTCTGGGACAGCGTCAAGCGCACCCCCTTCGTCATCGCGGTGCGGGTGGAGTCCGAAGGCCCCATGCAGGAGCTGCACCCCGGCGATCAGACATGGTATCTTTCGGAGGACGGCTGCACGCTGGAACAGCTGCCCTTCATCGACCCTAAGACCGGTGCACCCAGCGCAAAGGAGGACTTCAAGCCCGCAACGGGCCGCCTTTCCTACACCCGCAGCCCCAGCGAAGCGCGGGACCGCATCTGCCGTGCACTGGGCATCGGGCGCGCCTCCAGCCCCTTGGGCAAAAAGTTCAACGAGGTGTTCCAGATGGGCACCAGCATGGACGAGATCCCCAACTTCCGGGAGTTTTTGTACCAGTACATCCTGCCCCAGCCGGAGCTGGATCTGGACGCTTTGCAGGGCGACCGGCTGGAACTGGAAAATCTGCACGCCGTGCTGGCCGAAGCACAGACCCGCGCCGACGCGCTGGAAGAGATCGTGGATTTTGGCCGCGAAGCTGCCGAAAAGCAGACCCAGACCCTTGTGAACCGGGGCGCGGCGCTGCTGGCCCGCGCCGCTGCCGACGGCAGCGAACAGACCGTCTGGCAGGAGCATCTGGATGCGGGCCGCCGCCAGCTGGAACAGCTGAACGCCCGCTATGCCGAGGCCAAAAATGCCGAAGCGGAAGCCCGCCGGGCCTATCTTTCCGCCCACGGTGCCGCCAGCGCCAGCGGCGAGGGCCGGGCACTGGACGCCCTGACCGAGGAGCTTTCCCGCCGCAAAACGGCGCTGGATACCGCCGCACGCAAAGCCGAAAAGGCAGAAAGTGCCCTTGCCCGCACCCAGAGCCTGCTGGCTGTGCTGCGCCGCAGCGGCTTTGCTGCCGGCATCAAGGCCGAAGAGCTGACGGCGGACACTCTGCCGCAGCTCACCACATGGCTCTCCGCGCAGGAAAAACCGCTGGAGGAAGCCTATTTTGCTGCCCGCCAGAACACTGCTGCTTTGCAGAAGGAGCAGGCCGGCAAGCGCGCCGAGCTGGACGCCGTGTCCGGCGGCAAGTGGGTCTACCCCCACGGCGATGCCGCCACCCGGGTGCGGGATGCCGTGAATGCGGAACTCAAGAGCCGGGGCATGCAGCCGGATGCAAAAATTTTCTGTGAACTGTTGAACGTGGAGGACGAAAGCTGGCAGGACTGCGTGGAAGCCTGCCTTGGCGACCGCCGCTTTGATATCCTTGTGCCGCCCGCCCACTACGAAGCCGCCAAGAGCGCCTTTGTGGCTCTGAAGGACAAGGTAGGCCCCATCAGCCTGCTGGACACCCCGGGCATCCGCAAGGCCAACCGCCGCGCCGACAAGTACGGCCCGGACAGCCTTGCCGCGCAGGTGAGCAGCGAAAACCCGCTGGCTGCACAGTATGCCCAGACCATTCTGGGCCGCATCGTCTGCTGCGACACCCCCGATACGCTGGAACAGCATCCCGACAGCGCCACCCGCGACCTTCTGCGCCACCACCCCTTCCGGCTGGAACGGCTGCGCACTCCCCAGCGGTATATCGGTCTGGACGCACGCCGCGCCCGCGCCGGGGCGCTGGCGGCCGAGCTGGAAGCTCTGGGGGAAAGCGCCCGTGCTGCCGCCCAGACAGAACAGAACCTGAAAGCCGCCTATAACCAGTACCAGACCCTGCTGCGGGGCACGGCACTGGACGAGCTGGCTGCGCTGTGGGATGCCCGCGCCGCACTGACTGCCGCACAGAATGCTGTGACCGAACAGGAAGCAAAGCTCACCGAGTGCCGCGAGAACCCGCTCCTGCAGCAGCTTTACAAAGAGGAAGAAGCCCGCGAAGCCGCATGGGAGGCTGCCCGCGCCGCCGTGGAGCAGGCGGGCGGCGACATCCGCGTGTGCCAAAAGCAGATCGCCTCCTGCGAAGCAGAGCAGAAAAAGGCAGGGGAAACGGCACAGCAGAGCGCCGATGCCGCCCGGAGTTTCTTTGCGGCGCATCCGCTGGTGGAGCCGCTGGCCCGCACCCGGATGCTGGCGCTGGCCCCGGCAGATAAGCCCCGCGCCGCCGCACAGGCTGCGGAAAAGGCGCAGGCCAAGCTGGACGATGCGCTGGCCGTCTATCTGACCGGCACGCTGGAACCGGCCCAGAAAGCCTACAACGAGCACTATGTGTGCGATTATCCGCTGGGCCTTGCGGGATTGGACCAGTACCGCGCCCAGCACGAGAGCCTTGTGCGCATCGATCTGGAACGCTACGCCGCCCGTCTGGAGCAGGCCCAGCGGGACTGCAAGGACCGCTTCCGCAAGGATATCCTGTTCCGCATGAAGGACGATATCTTCAACGCCCGGCGGCAGTTCCGGGAGCTGAACAAGGTGATGGAGCAGTTGACCTACGGCGAGGAGGTCTACCGCTTTGAGCTGGAGCCCAGCCGTGACCCGCAGCTGGCAGCCTTCTATCAGGTCATCGTGGACAAGGGCAACCAGCAGATGACCGAAGGCGACTCGCTGGACAACCTTGCCGCCACCGCCGACCCTGCTTATGAGCGTCAGGTGGACGAGCTGATGGAAAAGATCATGGCGGACGTGGACGAGAACACCCGCGCCCGGCAGGAGGGCCGCACCGGCGGCGTGACCCTGTCGGACTATGTGGACTACCGCACCTATCTGGACTACGACATCAAGGTGACGAACCGGGTCACCGGCCAGCAGGCGTATCTGTCCCGGGTCAGCCGCGACTCCTCCGGCGGCGAGAATCAGGCCCCCTTCTATGTGGCCATCTGCGCCAGCCTGCTGCAGATCTATGAGAAGAGCGAGAACAGCATCCGTCTTGTGCTGCTGGACGAAGCCTTCAGCAAGATGACCAGCGACCGCATCCGCCCCATGATGGAGCTGTTCCGCCGCCTGCAGCTGCAGGTGCTGCTCATCTCCACCGTGGAAAAGAGTACCGCCATCCAGCCCTACTGCGACATCACCTACTCCATCGTCCGCCACGGCGACACCAACGCAATAGCGCCCTTTGTCCGCCTTGCGGCGGAATGATGTGCGCATTGTATGTGCAATGATGTCTGCCTGCGGGGCATGATAGAATGTGCGATAGCACACATCATTTTGCGCAGCAACCTCATTTCTGCGCAGCAGAACATCATAAAAAAAGAAGCACGCATCTGCGTGCTTCTTTTTTATTGCTACCGCAGTGGCAGCACATCTTCATCCTCGTTGATCTCTTCCATCATCCCATCCGCAAAGTACCAGCCTCTGCCGTACAGCGCCTCGCTGCCGTCGGCGCACAGGATATACGAGCCGTCCGGCAAAGCGAGAAAATGCCGCTTTTTGCTGTCGGCAAGGGCGATGTCCTCCACCTTCTGCCCGTCCAGCACATGATCCCGGATGAACTGGTAGTGGGGCAGGATGCGGGTCTCGGTCAGGCCAAGGCCGTTCATCCAGCGGGAGTAGTGCGGGTCGGCGGCTTCGCCCGGTTCCTCGGGCGCGGCGTACACGATGTGGGCGGCGTTCATGCTGCCGGCACTCACGCCCAGCACGATGCCGTGGTAGTTGTGGAACAGCCCCGGCAGGCCCAGCTGAGCAAAAAAGTGGTTCTGGGTGGGTACGTGCCCGCCGCACAGCATCACAAAGCCGCTTTGGGGCAGAAGAGAACCGATCTCCTCAGCATTGCGGGCATCGCAGGGGATGAGCGCCGTCAGGGGCAGGTGGGCGTTCGCAAAACTCTGAGCAAACACCCGGCACATCTCGTCGTTCTGCTCGTAGGCATAGGGGTCTGCCGCAATGGCAAGGCCCAGCACGGCGTGATCCGGCCAGACGGCCCGCAGGTTCGCCACAAAGTGGTTGCGCGTGTCCAGCACCGGCACTGCAGGGCCCGGCTCAAAGGGGCAGCCGCTGGGGCTGCTGGTCAAAAACAATGTCATAATGATTCCTCATAAAAAGTGAATAAGAAGCTGTGTCCATTCTAACACGATTTTGCTGCCAGCGGCAGAGCCAGAATCACCAAAAAAATCCCCCGCTTTTCGCCGTTTCGCAGAAAGCAGGGGATCTTATCATGCCTTTCGGTAATGGAATACCTTGTCCTTGGTGAGGAGCATGGCAGCGCTCACGGCCAGAGCCGCCAGCTCGGCGGCGGTGACGGCCAGCCAGATGCCGTCGATGCCCAGCAGCATCGGCAGCAGGAGAATGGCGATCACCTGAAACGCCAGCGTGCGCAAAAAAGAGATCAGTGCGCTGGTCACGCCGTCGCCCAGCGCCGTGAAGAAGGAGGATGCATACACGTTGAAGCCCATGATGAGGAAGCTCAGCGCATACAGCCGGAAGGCCCGGCTGGTCAGGGCCAGCAGCTCCGCGTCGTAGCCCACGAAAATGCGCGCCACACAGGGGATGATGAACATGGAAGCCAGCGTCAGGGTCACAGCCACCACGGCGATGAGCCGCAGGCTTTTCCGGTAGAGGTTGTGCACCTCGGCGTGGTTGCGGGCACCGTAGTGGAAACTGACGATGGGTGCACTGCCCACGGCATAGCCCACGAACACCGCCACGAACAGGAAGGCCGCGTACATGATGACACCGTAGGCGGCCACGCCGTTCTCACCGGCCAGACGCAGCAGCTGGTAGTTGTACAGGATATTGACCAGCGACATGGAAAGGTTGGTCATCAGCTCGGAAGAGCCGTTGATGCAGGCATCCCGCAGGACCTTGCTGTAAAAACTGGTCTTGCACAGGTGCAGGCGGCTGGAGTTGCTGCGGTCGATGAAGTAGAACACCGGTAGTACGCCGCCCACCAGCTGGCTGATAAAGGTGGCAATGGCCGCGCCCTCCACGCCCCAGCCCCAGATACCCACCATCAGCACATCCAGCACCATGTTGGTGCAGCCCGCGCCCACGGTGAACCAGAAGCCGAGGTGCGGCTTTTCGGCGGTGACGAAAAAGCTCTGGAACATATTCTGCAGCGCAAAGGTGGGCAGGGACACCATCAAGATGCGTCCATAGCGCACCGCATAGTCCAAAAGCTCCCCCTTGGCACCCAGCAGCACGGCAATGGGCCGCAGGAACACAATGCCCAGCACGGCCAGCACACTGACCGAGATCAGAGCCGCCAGCAGGAACAGGGTGAAATAGCGGTCGGCCTTTTTCTGGTCGCCCTCGCCCAGCGTGATGCCCACGATGGCGCTGCCGCCGGTGCCCAGCATAAAGCCGATGGTGCCCAGCAGCATAGGCAGCGGCATGATGAGGTTGACCGCCGCAAAGGCCGTCTTGCCCACAAAGTTGGAGACACACAGGCCGTCCACGATGCCGTAGATGGAGGTGAACAACATGGTACCGATGCAGGGCAGTACGAACCGCAAAAGGCGGGGATAGGTAAAGTGATCGGAAAGCTGGATCCGCTGCTTGGACATGGCGTCCTCCTTTCTGCACAAGGTGCAAAAAACGGGCCGGATAAATGTCCGCGAGTGCACGCCCGGCCTCGATCTGCTTCGTCACTACGGCAACGAAACCTCCGGCGGGGCGCTGTCTGCACGGCATCTTATCCGGCCCGTTTCAAATTACGTTGAAAACGGTCCTCCGATGAACCGAAAAAGAGCATATCAGAATTTATTTTTGTTGTCAAGGCAGAAAAATCAAAAAATCGGCATTCGAGGGTCAAAATTCATAAACTGTCTCTTTCCAACGTTTATCAAACCTGTTAGAATGATAAAAGTTTTTTTATGGATCCGGAAAGGAGAACTCCTGTTTTGATGAAACGTTTTTATACCGCCATCGTGCGCCGCCGCAGGCTGGTGCTGGCGGTGTTTGCACTGGCGGCTGTGCTGAGCGTGTTCGCTGTGCGTCAGGTAAAGGTGGATTACGATATCAACGACTACCTGCCGCCGGAATCCCCCTCCACCACCGCCATCGAGGTGATGAACGGTGCTTTCACCGGCGGCATCCCCAACATGCGGGTCATGGTGCGGGATGTCACGGTGCCGCAGGCGCTGGAGTACAAGGAAAAGCTTGCCGCCATCGACGGAGTGTCCTCCGTTGCATGGCTGGACGACAGTTTGGATGTGACAGTGCCTTTGCAGATGCAGGACACCGCCACGGTGGAGAGCTATTATAAGGATGGCTGCGCCCTGTTCACCGTGACGGTGGAGGACGAGAAGCGTCTGGAAGCCGTGGCTGCCGTGCGGGATCTGATCGGGGAGGGCAACGCGCTGGAGGGCGCGGCGGTCTCCACTGCCGTTGCCACCAACTCCACCGTGACCGAGGTGGCAAAGATCGCCGCCATCGCGGTGGTGTATGTGCTGTTCATCCTGATCCTGACCACCGATTCCTGGGCGGAGCCGCTGCTGGTGCTGACGGGCCTTGGCGCGGCTATCCTGCTCAACAACGGCACGAACCTCATCTTCGGCACCATCTCCTTTGTCACCAACGCGGCGGGCAGCATCCTGCAGCTGGCGGTGTCGCTGGACTACTCGGTGTTCCTGATCCACCGCTTTGCGGAGTGCCGGGCTGAAAACCCGGATGCCAGCCCGGAGGAGTGCATGGTGGATGCCCTGTGCAGATCCACCGGCTCCATCCTGTCCAGCGGCCTGACCACCGTCATCGGTTTTCTGGCACTGGTGCTCATGCAGTTCCAGATCGGCCCGGATCTGGGCCTTGCGCTGGCAAAGGGCGTGGTGCTGAGCCTTGTCACCGTGTTCACCTTTATGCCCGCGCTCACGCTGGCAGCGTATCAGTGGATGGATAAGACCTACCACAGGCCACTGCTGCCCAGCTTTGACAAGTTTGGCCGCTTTGTGGCCCGCATCATGCTGCCCATGGCGCTGGTGCTGGTCATTCTGATGGTGCCCAGCTATCTGGCCTCCAACTCGAACCAGTATTACTACGGTGCCGCCCACATGTTTGGCGAGAACACCCGTCTGGGTGCGGACACCGCCGCCATCGAGGAGACCTTTGGCCGCAGCGACACCTACGTTGTACTGGTGCCAGAGGGCGACACCGCCACGCAGCAAAAGCTTTCGGATGCATTGCACGCCATCCCGGAGGTGACCGGCATCCTTTCCTATGTGGACAACGCAGGCGCGTCCATTCCGCCGGAGTTCGTGCCCGGGGATACGTTGGGGCTGTTGGTCTCCGGCGGCTACACCCGCATGGTGCTTACGGTGGATGCCGACACCGAGGGCGATGGGGCCTTTGCGCTGGTGGAGCGGGTGCGCACCACGGTGCAGCAATATTACTCGGACAATTATTATCTGGCCGGTCAGGGCGTGAGCACCTATGACCTGATGGACACCATCACGGCCGACATGGTCAAGGTGAACCTGCTGGCCATCGGCGCAGTATTCCTGATTCTGCTCCTTATGAAGCGCCAGCTGCTGCTGCCAGTGATCCTGGTGCTCAGCATCGAGACCGCCATCTGGATCAATCTGGCCATCCCGTACTTCCGGGGCCAGTACGTGTTCTACATTGCCTACCTCATCATCAGCTCGGTGCAGCTGGGTGCTACGGTGGATTACGCCATCCTCTTCTCCGACCGCTATCAGGAGTTCCGCGAGACGCTGGGCCGCAAAGAAGCCGTTGCGGCCACGGTGTCCGCCGTGACCACCTCGGTCAGCACCACAGGCAGCGCTATGGCGGTGGTGGGCTTCCTGATGGGAGCCATTTCCACAAACCAGCTGCTGGGCCAGCTGGGCAATTTTCTGGGCGTGGGCAGTCTGGTGTCGCTGGCCATCGTGCTTTCGGCACTGCCGGGCTTTTTGTATCTGGCCGACCCGCTCATTATAAAAAAGAAAAGACAGCCGAAGGAGGCTTGACCGAGATGAAACATCGATTTGTGCGCCGGGTGTCGGCGCTGGCGCTGGCAGGCTGCCTGCTGGCGGGCAGCAGTCTGCCGGCTTTTGCAGCAGCCTCCGCTGCCAAGGAAGAGGTCATTTATGCAAATCTTACGGCCTCCGGTGCGGTGACCGGCGTGTACGCCGTGAACAGCTTTTCCGTGCAGGCGGGGGGCACCGTTGCGGACCACGGCAGCTACACTGCCGTGCGCAACATGACCACGAGCGATGCCGTGGAGCAGAGCGGCGATACGGTCACGGTGCATGTGACCGAGGACGGCAAGCTCTATTATGAGGGCACCATGGACGCCGCCACGGCCCTGCCGTGGGTGGTAAAGCTGACCTATACGCTGGATGGGGCAGAAATCAGCCCCGACGAGCTGGGCGGCAAAAGCGGTGCCCTTTCCATCCGGCTGCAGGTGAGCCGCAACCCGGACTGCACCGGCAGCTTTTTTGACGACTACGCGCTGCAGGTGACCATGAGTCTGGACACCGGCCTTGCCCGGAACATCAGCGCGCCGGGCGCTACGGTGGCGAATGTGGGCAGCAAAAAGCAGCTTTCCTACATCCTGCTGCCGGGCGCGGACAGCGACGTGACCGTCACCGCCGATGTGACGGACTTTGCCATGGACGCTGTTTCCCTGAACGGCGTGCGGCTGAACCTGAACCTCGACCTCGGGGATATGGACCTGACCGGGATGCTGGAACAGCTGCAGAGCGGTTCCGTGCAGTTGGACGATGGTGCCAACGCGCTGGCAGACGGCATTGCGCAGGTGCAGGCGGGCATCGACACCCTGAACGGCAATTCCGGTGCCTTGACCGGCGGCTCAGCCCGGGTGCGTGCCGCCCTCACCCAGATGCAGACCGCGCTGAACGGCATCTCTGCCTCCACCGACGAGCTGAACACCCTGCTGGATGCCTCCACCCAGATCCGGGACGGCATTGCCCGGCTGGATGAGGGCGCGGCACAGCTGGAGCAGCAGGTGAGCTTTGAAGCCTACAAGGCCATCCTGAAAGAGAACGGCCTTGACCTTGACGTGGTAAAGGATGGCAATGCCAAGGCCATCCAGCAGCTGCAGGGCATGGTATGGATGATGCCGCAGCTCAAGGATGTGATCCTGCTTTTGCAGGGGTCTACGGCCAACATCGATGCCATGCAGACCTATCTCGACACCGTGAACGGCGGAATTGCCCAGCTGCACGAGGGCAGCAGCACCCTGAACGGCAGCTACGGCGAGTTTGATGCCGGGGTGCGTCAGCTGGCCGGTGTGCTTACTGGGATGCTGGGCAATCTCTCGGTGCTCACCGACGGCGTGAACCAGCTTGCCGCCCAGTACGTCCAGCTGGACGACGGCCTGAACGCCTACACCGACGGTGTAGCCCAGCTGAAGGCGGGCGTTGCGCAGCTGGCGGAGGGTGCATCGCAGCTGACCGGCGGCACCGGCGAGCTGCGCAGCAGCGTTTCCGGCATCGACATGGGTGCCCAGCTGGACGGCCTGCTGAACAGTCTTTCCGGCGGCGGGGAGGTGCAGAGCTTCACCTCGGCAGAGAACACCGAGGTGGGCGCGGTGCAGTTTGCGCTGCAGACCACTGCCATCACGGCCCCGGCCCCGGCTGCCCAGCCGGAACCGGCAGCTGTGACCCTGACCTTCTGGCAGAAGCTGCTCAAGCTGTTTGGGCTGTATAAAGGCTGACAGATTTAAAATGGCTCCGCGTGCGCTGCGCCATAAACAGCGGAAATATTATTTTTATAATTTGCAGTTCCGAAACGACTGCGGTCGTTTCGGAACTGCTTTTTCACCGATTGGGCCGTATCGGTCAAATGCATCTTTTCCGCTGCGCGACGGCCGCAGGCCGACAGCGGCAAGATGCCGTTTATCTCCACGACCTTCCCCGTGAAAAGCGAAAGCCGGAAAATCCGCAGATTTTCCGGCTTTCTTTCTATAAAAATAATCGTTCCGCTAAAGATGCCCAGAGCGAAGCGGAGGGCATTTTAAATCGTTTTGCGAACATCATTCAAAATGATATTCCACTAGTTCGCAGTTTCTGATGCCCGCAGCTGCGTATTCCTCGTTGGTCATGTCGTAGAAATAGGACTGCACCACCCGGGCGATGCCGTTATGGGCTACCAGTAGATAGGTCTTGCCGGTGTCGGCCTTCAGCTCGTCCAGCAGGTTGTAGATGCGCTGGGCCAGCTGCATCATGCTCTCGCCGCCGTCGTAGCGGTCGGCGAAGTGGGTCTTGGAAACGCGGAACTCGCCGCCGTTGCGGGGCGTGCCCTCGTATTTGCCAAAGCACTGCTCCCGCAGGCGCGGCTCACACCGGGCGGGCAGGCCGGTGGCCTCGGCAATGGCCATGGCGGTGTCGGCGGCGCGGGACAGGGGAGAGTACAGGATCTCATCGATGTGCACCCCGCTGGCTTTGACGGCTTCGCCCAGCTTCCGGGCCTGCTGGCGGCCCCGCTCGGTGAGGGGGCTGTCGGTCATGCCGCAGATCTTGTTTTCAACATTCCAGACGGTCTCTCCGTGGCGGGTGAAATAAAGCGTATGCATGGGTGGCTCCTTACTGGTCGTATCCCGCCTCGATCTCGCGGATGCGGGTGTAGAAAAAGTCGTTGGCAGGAGTGGGCATCCCGTACTTCTTGGCCCGCTGGCGCACCACACCGGCAAACTCCTCCACCTCGGTGGGGCGCTTTGCCAGCACATCCTGCCGCATGCTGGGCATGCCATCGGGGTTGAAGGTGGGCATCATGGCATCGATGAACCTCACATCATTGTCCGGCGGCAGGGACACGCCCTCAAGGTTCGCCAGCCGGATGACCTCCTGCATGGCCGCGCGCATCATGTCCTGTGCTTCGCCGGGCTGGCGCAGGCCGCCGTAGGGCTGGTCAAAGGCGGCTGCGGCCTGATTCAGGCCGTCATTCACCATCAGCTTGTTCCACTGCTTGTAAAGGATATCCCCACAGGGCTCGTTGGCAATGCCGCACTCGTCCAGATAGTCGGCCACGGCCTGCACACGGTCGGTCATCTCACCGCTGCGCTCACCGAACTGGATCTTGCCCGCCTGATTGAACACCAGCGTGCGCCCGGTGCGGGTGGCATCCATGCCGATGGCAACGCTCCACAGGGTGTGGCCGGGATAGGCTGCGTCAATGTGCTCCTCGCTGGTGATGCCGTTCAGCACGCTGAGGATGACGGTGTCCGGCCCTACGAACTTTGAAATGTCCTGAATGGCCTGTTCCAGCACCGTAGCCTTGACGGCCACCAGAAGCAGGTCTACCGGTTTGCCCTCGGCAGGGGTGACGTAACGGAAGCTGCACGCTTCGCCGTTGCAGACGACCGGTTCGGCAGAGTAGCGGGCGATGCGGTCCTCATCGGCGATGACCTGCACGCCGGGCATTTTGCGCCCGAACAGGATGCCCAGTGCGCCCAGACCGATCAGGGCAGAGGTTTTGATCTTTTTCATGTATTCCTCCTGTGTTTTATGCCTTTTTCAGCGTTCCGTCTGCGGTCAGGACGACCGTGCTGCCCTCGTCGATGCCTAGGCGGGTGAGCTCTTTGTCCGGGTAGGGCAGGGTGCGTCGCTCTCCGGCGGGATCAGCCAGCGTGACATCGCACAGCACCGGCTGACCGGCGGGCAGCTCCTCGCAGCCATACATCTGCTCTTCAATGCGCAGAACACGGTAAGTAGTCTCCATAGCAGCTAAACTCCTTTTTGTAAATACAGCATTTTTATTATAAAGCTCTGCGCGGGGCGCGTCAACCGCATTTGGCTTGACAGCCGGCCGCCCGGCTTGATAAAATAGGAATGATTTTTGGAACAGGGGGCAGTCACATGAATATTACGGAACTGCGTTATCTGGTGGCCATCCGCAAGTGGGGCTCCGTGAGCGCGGCGGCAAAGCAGCTGTATGCGGCCCAGCCCAATGTGAGCAAGGCGCTCAAGAACCTGGAAGAGGAATATGGCATCCGCATCTTTGAGCGCTCGTCCACCGGCATGATCCCCACCGAACAGGGACGGCATTTTATCCGGCAGGCAGAGCGGGTGCTGGACGAGGTAGACCGGCTGGATCTGGATGCCCGCAGCCGGCAGAGCAGCTGTGCGGAACTGCGGGTGGTGCTGCCCCACGCCACCTACGCTTCCTACGCGACGGTGGATTTTTTGCAGCAGATGGCAGACAGCCAGCAGCTGCGGGTGCATATCCGGGAATCCGGCTCCATGGAAGCGCTGGACCATGTACTGCGGCGGGGCTATCATCTGGCCCTGCTGCGCTACGCGGAGGAGGATGAGGATTATTACCGCCGCTACTGCGACCGTCACGGCCTGCACCGGGAGCCGGTGATGGAGTTTGAATACCGGCTGCTGACCAACCGCGAAGGCCCGCTGGCAAAGTGCGAGGTGACCGACATCACCCAGCTGAACAGCTATATGGAAGTCCTGCACGGTGATTTCCAGCTGCCCGGCGGTGAGGACAGCGGCCTGCGCTGGCATACGAACCCGAACCGCCGCATCCATGTGTATGAGCGGTGCAGCCAGTTTTCCATCCTGCAGAACCTGCCCAATGCCTATATGTGGGCTTCGCCCATGCCAAAGCGGGCGCTGGAACAATACCATCTGGTGCTCAGGAAGTGCCCGGCCCAGCGCCAGCGCATGAAGGATGTTCTGGTCTATCCGGACAGGGGGACCCTGCGCCCGGAAGAGCAGACCTTTGTGCAGCTGCTGCACAAGCAGGCGGCGCTGACCGTGAAATGACCGCCGAAACCGGTTAAGAACTGGCAAAACATCGGAATGCAGAAAAACCGGAAAGCAAAGGAATTTGGCCGACAGCCGCAGTGCTTTATGCGCTGCGGCTGTCTTTTTGTTGATAAATCGAGCGAAAAAGAGACGAAACATCGGCTAAAAAACTTTGCGGCTATATGGCCTTTGATATGCCCCCATACCAGAAGCATATTATCATTTTTATGAAAAATATGTTAACATAGACCCAGAAAGCTGGCCGGGATGAATGGAAAATATGGAAAATGCTTCCATAATTCCGGCACAAAGAAAAAGGAGGTTTCTGGTATGATCAGTTTCTTACTCTGTCTGGCGATCCTGATCGTGGGCTACTTTGTCTATGGTAAGATCGTGGACAACACCTTCGGCCCGGACGACCGTGAAACGCCTGCTGTGCGCATCAATGACGGTGTGGACTACGTTGTGATGCCCCAGTGGAAGCTGTTCCTCGTTCAGCTGCTGAACATCGCCGGCCTTGGCCCCATCTTTGGTGCCATGCAGGGCGCATTGTGGGGGCCTGTGGTGTTCCTGTGGATCACCTTCGGCACCATCTTTGCAGGCGGCGTGCACGACTACTTCTCCGGTATGATGAGCGAGCGCAACGACGGCGCTTCCATCGCCGAGATCACCGGCAAGTACTTAGGCCCTGTGATGCAGAACGTCATGCGCGTGTTCTCGGTGGTGCTGCTCATCATGGTGGGTACTGTGTTCGCGGTGGGTCCCGCAGGCCTGATCGTGGAGCTGTGCAGTCAGAGCGGCGCTTCCGGCGTGCTCACCTCGCTGCTGTTCTGGCTCATCATCATTCTGGTGTACTACTTTATTGCAACCTTTATCTCCATTGATGCCGTCATTGGCAAGATCTACCCCATCTTTGGCATCTGCCTGATCATCATGGCCATCGGTGTCATCTTCGGCATCTTCACCAATCCCGCCTACACCATCCCGGAGATCTGGGATCACTTTGGCAGCATGCATCCGTCGGGCACTCCCATCTGGAGCTTCATGTTCATCACGGTGGCCTGCGGTGCAATCTCCGGCTTCCACTCCACCCAGTCGCCCCTGATGGCTCGCTGCATGAAGAGTGAAAAGCAGGGCCACTTCGTGTTCTACGGCGCAATGGTCTGCGAGGGCGTCATCGCTCTGATCTGGGCCGCTGCTGGCTGCAGCCTGTACGAGGTGACCGGCGGCCTGAACACCGGTCTGGCCGAAGCACTGGCCATGGGCCAGTCCAAGGCTATTTATGATGTCTGCTCCAAGACCATGGGCGGCGTTGGCATTGCTCTGGCAATGATCGGCGTTGTCATCTGCCCCATCACCTCCGGCGATACCGCGTTCCGTTCCGCTCGTCTGACTCTGGCCGACTGGTTCAAGATCGATCAGGACAGCTACGCAAACCGCCTGAAGCTCTGTGTTCCTGTGCTGGGCGTTGGTGCTTTCCTGGGCATCGGCAACGCACTGGGCTTCATCAACTACACCGTGATCTGGCGCTACTTCAGCTGGACCAACCAGACGCTGGCCATGATCGTTCTGTGGGCTGCATCCATGTACCTGTTCAAGGAGAAGAAGAACTACTGGATCACCGCTGTGCCCGCTACCTTCATGAGCGCGGTCTCTTCCACCTACTTCATTCTGGCTCCCGAATGCCTGGGCGGCCTGCTGAACGCCAAGACCGCAGAAGGCGCAACCATCTACAACACCGCCGTTGCATACCCCATCGGCATCATCTTTGCCATTGCAATGCTGGCAGTCTTCCTCCACGCAACGAAGAAGGCAGCCCAGAAGGCATGACACGATATATACAAAGATATATACAAATGATCTGCTGAATAAGGCACCCTCCGCTGAAATGGCTCGGCGGAGGGTGCCTTGTATTTTGCGGCGTTTCAGGCAAAGAAATCACGATTTGCGGAGAAAATTGAAAACGATTGAGCAACTTGCACAAAAGCAGGCCAGAAAGTTTGGCAGCAGCGGCTTTGACCGGTTCCGGGAAAGGTCTTTGCCGGGGAATTAAGAAAATTTGTCGTGAACGCGATAAAAATTCTTTGCGGGTATTCCGCGGAAGCATCTTGCCATATACTTTTTGATATGGGAACCATACCAGAAAAATATTAACTGCTTTATGAAAAAAGTGTTAACATGAAGCCAGAGATTGGTCAGAGCCGCAGCTGGGCACGCAAAATGCTGGCTGTGGTTTGAATCAAAAAGGAGGTTTCTGGTATGATTAGTTTCTTACTCTGTCTGGCGCTCTTGATCATCGGCTACTTTGTCTATGGCAAGATCGTTGACAACACGTTCGGCCCGGACGACCGCGAAACTCCTGCTGTGCGCATCAACGACGGCGTTGACTACGTTGTGATGCCCCAGTGGAAGCTGTTCCTCGTCCAGCTGCTGAACATTGCAGGTCTGGGCCCCATCTTTGGTGCACTGCAGGGTGCTCTGTGGGGTCCCGTGGTGTTCCTGTGGATCACCTTCGGCACCATCTTTGCAGGTGGTGTGCATGACTACTTCTCCGGTATGATGAGCGAGCGCAACGATGGCGCATCCATCGCTGAGGTCACCGGCAGATACCTCGGACCTGTCATGCAGAACATCATGCGTGTGTTCTCTGTTGTGCTGCTGATCATGGTTGGTACCGTGTTCGCAGTGGGCCCCGCAGGCCTGATCGTTACCCTGTGCAAGAACAGCGGCATGTCCGGTCTGCTGACCACCACCCTGTTCTGGCTGATCATCATTCTGGTGTACTACTTCATCGCAACCTTTATTTCCATTGATGCCATCATCGGTAAGATCTACCCCGTGTTCGGCATCTGCCTGATCATCATGGCTGTGGGCGTTATCTTCGGCATCTTTACCAACCCCGCCTACACCATCCCCGAGATCTGGGCAAACTTCGGCAACATGCATCCGTCGGGCACTCCCATTTGGAGCTTCATGTTCATCACCGTTGCCTGCGGCGCTATCTCCGGCTTCCACTCCACCCAGTCGCCTCTGATGGCTCGCTGCATGAAGAGTGAGAAGCAGGGCCACTTCGTGTTCTACGGCGCAATGGTCTGCGAGGGCGTCATCGCTCTGATCTGGGCCGCTGCCGGCTGCGCACTGTACACCATCACCGACGGCAAGATGGCTGGTCTGGCCGAGGCTCTGGCTGCTGGTCAGTCTGCTGCCATCTACGACGTGTGTGCAAAGACCATGGGCGGCGTTGGCATTGCTCTGGCAATGATCGGCGTTGTCATCTGCCCCGTCACCTCCGGCGATACCGCGTTCCGTTCCGCTCGTCTGACCCTGGCCGACTGGCTCAAGATCGATCAGGACAGCTACGCAAACCGCCTGAAGCTCTGCATTCCGGTTCTGGGCGTTGGCGCTTTCCTTGGCATCGGCAACGCACTGGGCTTCATCAACTACACCGTGATCTGGCGCTACTTCAGCTGGACCAACCAGACGCTGGCCATGATCGTTCTGTGGGCTGCATCCATGTACCTGTTCAAGGAGAAGAAGAACTACTGGATCACCGCTGTGCCCGCTACCTTCATGAGCGCTGTGTCCTGCACCTACTTCGTGCTGGCACCTGAGTGCCTGGGCAAGATGATCAATACTTACGCAGACGGCAAGCTGGTCGCTTACAACACTGCCGTTGCATACCCCATCGGCATCATCTTTGCAATCGCAATGCTGGCACTCTTCATCCATGCCACCAAGAAGCACACCGCTTCTCAGAAGGCATAAGGATGTCTGCCGCACCGCATAAGCCTTAAACTCTGACACCCCCGCCGCTGCACCCCGCAGTGACGGGGGTGTTTTGACATAACAGACAAACCTTTTGTGCAAATCTTAGCAGCAGAAGGGGTTGCATTTTGAGGGCTGCAGTGCGAAAATAGAACCGGTGATTTTATTTGGAATGGCTGCAGCATCTGCGGCTGGACCGGAAACTAACAGTAAAGAAGGGAACTTCCATGATCTTCAAACCTGCACAGCTGGGTATGGCAAAGCTTGATAATCAGGAGCTGGTGGAGGACAGAAAGTCCTGCAAAAAGATCGGCCCCTGCGGCGTTGGCAAAAAGGCGCTGTACCTCAACAGCTTTTACATCGATCGCCGCTATTATCTGCCCTATGGCAGCATCAGCCGCGTGTTCAAGCGGGTGGCTATGAGCTCCGGCGGCTTTACCGGCAAGGGCATGTTTGCCTCCATGGCCTACCTTGTGGTGGAGTACGATGGCGGCAAGCAGAAGCAGTGCAACTTCAAGGACGAGCGGGATGTGGACAAGCTGCTGGAGGTGCTGGCCAAAGAGCAGCCGCAGATCCATCTGCTCAGCGCAGCCGGTGAACAGATGCTGCAGAAGAAGGAAGCCGAAAAGGCCTCCCGCAAGCTGCCGGAAAGCGAGCTGACCGACGATGCCCGTCACAGCATCACCGTGCTGCGCAGGGCAAAGGAATATCTGGAAGCAAAGCCGGAAATCGCCGATGAGCTGAGTGCAGCCGAGCGCCGCAAGCGCGCCCAGCTGCAAAGCAAGCCGGTGTACCGCTATGTGGCACTTGCCATCTTTGTTATGGGCATCGTCTCCGCGGCCTACGGCCTGTATGCCGTTACCACCCACACCGGCGGCTATGGCATCTACTTTGCACTGTTTGGCTTTGCAGCCATCTTCCTGTTCTCCAGCTACAACATGCTGCCCACTGCCCACAACAACCACAGCGCCATCATGAAGCGGGCCGAGAAGGCCGAAGCTGCTATGGCAGAATACGTGAAGCACTACCCGAACGGTGCCTTCCCGGTGCCCAGCCATTACGCACATCCCATCGTGCTCAAGCAGATGGCCGATGCCATTGAAGAGGGCCGCGCCGTCACCGTGCCGGAGGCTTTGACTGCCGTGGAAAACCGCCTGAAGTCCCTGAATGCAGACGTGCAGGTGGAACAGGAGGAATACGACGAGGTGGTGGTCATCAAAGCGATGTTCCTGAACCACGATTATCAGTAAAAAGTAAGCAAAGAGGGCTTTTCCTTCGGGGAAGGCCCTTTTGCTTTGCCTAACTTCTTGCACAGCAGAATCGTTCGTTTTATAATGAAAAAGGAGAGTCTTTACACCCACGAGTGGAGGAAACAGCTATGGATATGGTCACCCTTGGCAGCACCGGCATCACGGTGAACAAAAATGGCTTCGGCGCACTGCCCATCCAGCGCATCTCGCAGGAAGATGCCGTCTATCTGGCCCGCAAGGCTTACAAGGCAGGCATCCACTTTTTTGATACCGCCCGCGCCTACACCGACAGCGAGGTGAAGCTGGGCGAAGCCTTTGACGGCATCCGCACGGAAGTGTATATCGCCACCAAAACGGCAGCGCAGAACGCAGAGGACTTTTGGAAGGACCTGCACACCTCACTCACCAACCTGCGCACCGATTACATTGACCTGTACCAGTTCCACAATCCCGCATTCTGCCCGAAGCCAGGCGACGGCTCCGGCCTCTACGAGGCTATGCAGGAGGCCAAAGCCAAGGGCATGATCCGGCATATCGGCATCACCAACCACCGCCTGAAGGTGGCCCACGAGGCCATTGACAGCGGTTTGTACGAGACGCTGCAGTTCCCGTTCAGCTATATCTCCGGTGAGCAGGAGCTGGAATTGGTGAACAAGTGCAAGGCGGCAAATATGGGCTTTATCGCCATGAAGGGCCTGTCCGGTGGACTGATCACCAACAGCGCCGCAGCCTATGCCTTTGAGGCGCAGTTCGATGGAGTTCTGCCCATCTGGGGCGTGCAGCGTGAAAGGGAACTGGACGAGTTCCTCTCCTATATCGACAACCCGCCGCGCATGACCGACGACATCCGTGCCGTCATTGAGGGGGATCGTGCCGAGCTGTGCGGCGAGTTCTGCCGCGGCTGCGGCTATTGTATGCCCTGCCCGGCAGGCATCGAGATCAACAACTGCGCCCGCATGAGCCTGCTGCTGCGGCGTTCGCCCTCGGCAGAGCATCTCAGCCCCGCAGGTCAGGCCAAGATGAAAAAGATCGAGGGCTGCCTGCACTGCAACCGGTGCAAGGCCAAGTGCCCATATGGTCTGGATACCCCCGCCCTGCTGGCCCGCAACTATGAGGATTACAAGCGCGTTCTGGCCGGTGAAGTAAAAGTTCAGTAACACAAAAGCTCCTGCCCATTCAGACAGGAGCTTTTGTGCTTTATGCGGCAGCTTTTGGCTGCTCAAAAATCCTCATCGATTCCTTATAGCAGTGTGCGAAGTACACGATCTCGGCAAGGGCGGTCAGCGCCCAGCTGCAGGGGTACAGTGCGTACAGCGAGGGAATGGTGTGAAAGTGCGCGAAGATGGTGTATACCCAGATCACCCGGAATACGCAGGAACCCATTACCACAATAATGGTGGGCACCACCGTCTTGCCAAGTCCGCGGGAAGCGGCGATGGTGCAATCCATAAAGGCGGAGATGCAGTAGGCAAAGCCCATCACGCCCACGCGCTTCATGCCGGCATCAATGACGGCGCTCTCGGTGGTGAACAGGGCAAGGAAGGTGCGGCCAAAGAGGAACAGGCTTCCGCCCAGGATCAGGCCCACACCAAAGGAGTAGGCCAGACTGATGAAATAACTCTTCTTTACGCGGTCTGGCTTGCCAGCGCCGTAGTTCTGGCTCATAAAGCTTGCACAGGCCATATAGAATGCGGCCATGCAGTCGTAGATCATGGCATCGGCATTGGCGGCGGCGCTGTTGCCCTTGACCATGAGAGAGTCGAAGGAGTTGACCCCTGCCTGAATGAACAGGTTTGCAATGGCGAAAATGGCATTCTGGAAACCGGACGGAAGACCAAGGCCCAGAATGCTCTTTGTTGTGGCGGGGTCCAGATGCAGCTTTTTGGTGTCCAGCACGTAACAGTCCTGCACTTTGGTCAAAGCGTGCAGGATCAGCCCGGCAGAGGCGCACTGCGAAATGGCACTGGCCAGCGCCACGCCCATGACGCTTAACTGGCACACGATGACAAAGAACAGGTTCAGTGCAATGTTCAGTGCGCCCGCAATGGACAGGTACATCAGCGGCTTTTTGGTGTCGCCGATGGCGCTGAACACAGCGTTGCCGAAGTTGTACAAGGCCAGAGCGGGCATACCAAGGAAGTACACCCGCAGGTACAGGATGGCACCGGGCAGCAGGTCGTCCTTGGTGTTCAGCAGCCGCAGCATGAAGGGGGAACCCAGCAGGCCGACGAACAGCAACACCACACCCGCGATCAGGCTGACGATGGCGGCGGAGTGGACAGTCTTTTCCACATCGTGCTCGTGCCGTGCACCGTAGAAGCGGGCCACCAGCACGTTGATGCCGCCGCTCAGGCCGATCAGGAAGCCGGTGAACAGGCTGACGAGGATGCTGGTGGAACCCACCGCGCCCAGCGCTGTAGAGCCTGCAAACCGGCCTACCACGGCCACGTCCGACATGTTGAACAGCACCTGCAGCAGGTTGGAAAGCGCCAGCGGCAGACTGACCAGAAAGATCTGTTTGGCCAGAGGGCCTTCGGTCAGTGTTTTGGTATTTGATTTCATGTTCTCTTTTTATCCTTTAACCTAAACCGTGCCCGCGCACACCGGGGCACACCTCTATTATATGGGCCGCTGCGGCTTTTGCAAGATAGCATCGACATTTCATATTTGATTTTTTTGTGTGGCTGTGCTATACTACTTTACACCGATGAAATAAATATGTGCGATCGTAGCTCAGCTGGATAGAGCGTTCGGCTCCGACCCGGAAGGCCAGAGGTTCGAATCCTCCCGGTCGCACCAAGAAAAACCAGAACACATTCGTGTTCTGGTTTTTCTTTTTTCAGTGCGCCGGGAGGATTCGAACAAGGCGGCGGCGCGCAGCGCCGCAAGCAAAGCCACAGCGCGGCTTTGCTTAGCCTGCGGTTGCCAACCTGTAGGAATGTCTAACAAGAGGACTACTGTTCATCCGGGCGAAATGGAGCTAGCCAAGAATCCCCGACACACTTTCGTGTGCCGGGGATTCTTTTTGTGCGATCGGGAGGATTCGAACAGCAACGACGACGACCGCAGCCAGCGGCTGAAACAGGGAGGAGTTGTTGGGGCCGCGTTCTGATTTTTCAAAGCCCTGCCAAGGGGCTGCAGAAAAATCAGCAAACGCAACCCGTCAGGCCCTGCACAGCAGGGCAAGCAATCAGCCCAGCGGGCTGTTGCTTAGTGCGCGGTTCCCAGCGTGTAGGAATGTCTAACAACAGGCTGCGATTTTCAGCGCGCCGGGAGGATTCGAACAAGGCAGCGGCGCACAGCGCCGCAAGCAAAGCCACAGCGCGGCTTTGCTTAGCCTGCGGTTGCCAACCTGTAGGAATGTCTAACAAGAGGAATACTGTTCATCCGGGGAAAAATCGAACTGTCCTGAAACCCGTAAAACACATTCGTGTTCTGGTTTTTCTTTTTTCGGTGCGCCGGGAGGATTCGAGCTATCCTTTTTTGTTTTTCATCCAGATGCGGTACAGCCCGTCTGTGATGAGGGTCTCCCGGTATAGAATGGGGGTGCAGCATGCTTCCCGGATGGGAATGGGCAGATTGCCGGTGGCGTAGAATGCTGTCTGCGGGCCAAGCTCTGCGCAGAAACGTTCCGCCAGACCGTCCAGCAGGCTGGCGGTGCCCAGCACAAAGCCGTTCTGCAGGCAGGAAGAGGTGCTCTTGCCCAGAATGGATGCAGGAGCCTTTGCGGCAAGGTCGATCTGCGGCAGCTGAGCGGTGTTCTTTACCAGTGCGCTCAGCGAGAGCTGCGGCCCGGGTAGGATCACCCCGCCCACAAGCTCCTGCTTGGCATTGACTGCCATCATGGAGATAGCGGTATCGGCTGAGATCACCACCAGCGGCCCGGAACACTCTGCCAGTGCAGCAACAGCACCGCATAAAAGCTCGGCACCCAGCTGGGCGGGGTTGTCCAGCCGAAGCTTGATGCCGCTTTTCAGGCCGGGGCCGACCGTCAGGATGCGTGCATTGCAGAGGATACGCAAAGCGGAAAGAACCCGGCCGCTCAGCACGGGCACTACACTGCCCAGAATACCGCCTTCAATTTGTGCCGGCGATGCACCGTGCAGAGAGAGCAGATTCACCAGACGGATGGCGTATTCGTCCACCGTTGCGGCGGTATCAGAGTGCAGCCGTCCACAAAAACGCAGAGTATCCTGCTCGTAGCCGCCCACGGTGATGTGGGTGTTGCCAATGTTGACGGTGAGTATCATAAACAAAGCCCTCCTCTGCAGCGCAATATAATGTATATATATAATAGCGCGCCCGCCGCGGATACTGGCACAGGACATGGCGCTTCTCCCTTATAGAATAAGTATAGCTACCTTACACAGGATGCTGGGGGATGACTCCATAATACGTTCTACCCGCCGCCTTGTCAAGAAAAAGGCACGTCCTGTAACGGGTGAAAAACAGGGAGATTCTTTATTCTGCAAAGAAATTGGAAAAAATCTGTCAAAAAGTGTTGACAAGGAGGCGGGGGTGTGGTATTATACTTGAGCGCCAAGCGCTGAGGCAA
>NZ_WKZG01000011.1:0-118051 GCF_009679665.1 Faecalibacterium sp. BIOML-A4
GTACACAGGCTTTCTCCGAAGGTTGATGTCTTTTGCAGCCTTGGCTGCTTCCGGGGTCTTGACCTTTGTGCGCAGCAGGGTGCTCAATGTCGTGAGCATGGCGTTCTGTGCCGCGATACCGGATGCAAAGGTATCATCAAAATACTGCGCTATGCGGTAAGTAAGCTCTGCAAAGCGGGCGTTTTCCAGCAGCAGATTGACCACCTCTGTATTGACACGCCCTGTGTAGAGGTTCTTTGCAGCCTCTACGGACAAGCCCAGTTCGGCAATGTCGTAGTTCTTGCGGTCGGGGATGTTGGTTTCTCCCAGCAGAAAATCCGTGGACACGTTGAACAGCCTTGCAATCTTCAGCACCTGCTCATGGGTCAGGGTTCCTTTCGCACCACTGATAAAACGGCTGATAGTGCTTTTGGAGCAGCCGATTTCCTTGGCAAGCTCCGGTTGGCTGATGTTGTGCTCTTTCATCAAGTCCGCAAGACGGACGTTGGACGGTGCAGGCAGATATTCCTGTGCCATGTGGTCGGCCCTCCTTTTTGAGTTTTTTCCTCATTATAATACGCTCTGCCGTTTTGTTCAATATACGGTTTCCTCTCCGCCCTTGCTGTTGCAGCCCTGCAACCAGTAAGGGCTTTTTTCTTTTTCCGTTGCAGTTCTGCCGCTTTTTCGCCCTTTCCGCAAAATTCTCCGTATATTCAGGCACAAGGCAAAAACACCAGAGTTCCCACTTTGGGGTCTCTGGTGCAACGCACGAAACAAAGGAGGAATGCCCTTGAGCCTGTATCAAACTGTCAAGTCCGCCATCACCGTTCGGCAGGTGGGAGAAATGTACGGCATGGAGCCAGACCGCCATGGCATGGTGTGCTGTCCATTCCATTCCGACAGCGACCCCAGCATGAAGCTGAACGACAACTATTATTATTGCTTTGGCTGTGGAGCCAACGGCGATGCCATCGACCTCACCGCCAAGCTGTTCGACCTGAACCCACGGCAAGCCGCCGAGAAGCTCGCAAGTGACTTCGGGCTTGACCCGGATAAGCCGCCCGCCAATGCCATCGCCCTGCCGCCGCCCAAGCGTGGCCTGACGGACGAGCAGTGGGCAGACATCGCCTACTGCCTGCGGGTGCTGACCGATTATCTCGACCTGCTGCACGACTGGCGAGAGCGTTACAAGCCCGCCACCCCGGAGGAACCGCATGACCCACGGTTTGAAGAAGCCCTCCACATGACCGAGACCATCGAGCACCTGACGGACTGCGTTGCATTTGGGACGCCCCAGCAGAAGGCCGATGCCGCTGCACGGCTGCTGTCCGGGTCGTACCTGCTGATGCTGGAGGAGCGCACCGACCGCCTTGCTCTGGCAAAGTGCGCCTAATAATTTATTCACCCGAAGTGGTGGGTCTCACCGTGAGACCCACCACTTCACTTTTCTAAAGGAGAACCCCCTATGAAGAAAAACATTTCCCGCAATCCCTTATGGCCGGACTGGTACAACGGTAAGAAGATCGATGAAGTCCAGTTTGGACGTGCCTTTCTGGAACAGTGGCCGCTGAAATGCGTCAACGGAACGCTGTACACGCTGGACGGCCCGGTGGAGGACGAGAGCGAGATCAAGCAGCGCATCTTGGAGAACATCGAGGAATATGTCACCTCCGGCCTGTCAAAAAAGGTCACCAACATTCTGGAGACCATCAAGCTGCTGGCCTTTTCCGACCCGTTTCCCATTGAACAGGACTGCATCCACCTCCAGAACGGCGTGTACCATCTGCCGGACGGCTCTTTTCAGGAGAGCCGCCTGTTCTGCCAGAACCGCCTGCCTGTGAGGTACGACCCCAAGGCAGCCAGCCCGGATCGCTGGCTGACCTTTCTGCACGAACTGCTGGACGATGCCGACATCCCCACCTTGCAGGAATATCTGGGCTACTGCCTGATCCCCAGCACCAAGGGACAAAAGATGATGCTCATTGTCGGCAAGGGCGGCGAGGGCAAGTCCCGCATCGGGCTGGTGCTGAAACGGCTCATGGGAGATGCCGCCAGCAATGGCAGCGTCCAGAAAGTCGAGAACAACCGCTTTGCCCGCGCCGATCTGGAACGCCGCCTGCTCATGATCGACGATGACATGGACATGAACGCCTTGCCCAAGACCAACTATATCAAAACGATTGTCACTGCCGAAGCCAAGCTGGACTTGGAACGCAAGGGTGTCCAGAGCTACCAGCGTGACATTTACGCCCGGTTCCTCTGTTTCGGCAACGGTGCGTTGACCTCGCTGTATGACCATTCGGACGGCTTCTTTCGCCGCCAGCTCATCCTGACCACCAAGGACAAGCCTGCTGACCGCACGGATGACCCCTTCCTTGTCGAAAAGATGTGCGCCGAATTGGAAGGCATCCTGCTGTGGTGTCTGGAAGGGCTGCACCGGCTGGTGCAGAACAACTTCCGTTTCACGGTCAGCGAACGAGCCGCTGCCAACGTGGACACCATCAAGCGCAGCAGCAACAATGTCATCGACTTTATGGAATCCGAGGGCTACTTCCGTTTCAAAGCGGACTACTCCATCAGCTCCAAGGAGTTCTACGACATTTATAAGCAGTGGTGCGAGGACAATGCCTGCCACAGCGTATCTGCTATCCGTTTCAGCGCCGAACTGCGCCAGAATGACCGCCGCTATAACCTTGAAGCCACCAACAACATCTACCTGCCCGGTGGCCGCAGGGTGCGGGGATTCGTGGGCATTGAGCCGCTTGTCCCCCCCTGCCCGTAAAAAGTGCATTTTTTCACAGAAGAAGTTCGTACAACCTGTACGGTCTGTACTTGTACGCACCTGTACGGTAGATTTTAAGAAAATCAAGCGTTTTATCGCTTGTATTTTGCTTGCCTGTACACCGTACGAACCGTACAGGTTATTTGAACTCCGTACGCAATTTTTTCAGATGCGTACGGAGCAATCAAGTTCGCATTGTGCGAACTTGATCGTAGCTCTCCCGCAGGAGACGTTCCCCCTCGGAGAGTCCTCGAAGAGCCCACTACACTTTGCAGCCCATAGGGATGAAAGTGTTATAGTGGGTTATTACACTTCCGAAGAAGTGCATCTTCGTTCCCCATCACCTCTCGATGAACCTTGAAAGGAGGGATGCCCTTTGGCAAGAAACGATGGCGTTGACCGCACCAGTGTCCGGAATCTCGCCGTTTCGGACAAGGCCGTTGGCAACACTCAGCAGCACAACGAGCGCGAAAAGGACAGCTATCGAAACCCCGACATTATCCCCCAGCGCACCTCATGGAACGTCCACTTCAAGAAGCCTGCCGCCAGCTACACTGACCTGTTCGCCCAACTGGAAGCCGTTGGAACCATTTCCACGCGCGGCCTGAAGCCGGATGCCACCCACTACTGCGAACTTGTCTTTGATGTCAACTCGGCCTACTTTGACAATCACGGCGGCTACGAGTTCGCCAAGCAGTTCTATGAGGATGCCTACAAAGCTGCTGTGCAAATCGTGGGCGGTGAGCAGTATATCCTCTCGGCAGTCATGCACGCGGATGAGATCAACCACGCCATGACCGAAGCACTGGGCCGGGAGGTCTACCACTACCACCTCCATGTGGTCTATGTGCCTGTGGTGGAAAAGCAGATCCTCTGGTCGAAACGCTGCAAGGACAAGGCACTGGTCGGCACCGTCAAGGAGACCGTCATGCAGGTCAGCCGGAGCAAGAAGTGGGCATCCAAACCTCTGCTGGACGATGCCGGAAAGCCTATCCTGCAAAAGAACGGCAAGCCAGTCCTGAAGAAGTCGTACAGCATCCTGCAAGACGATTTCTTCAACTATATGCGTGCTGCCGGGTACACCGATGTGGAGCGCGGCGAGCGCGGCAGCACCGAAGAACACCTGACCGTCACCCAGTTCAAAGTTCAACGGGAGCAGGAGCGGCTGGACAGCCTGACCACCCAAGCCGACCAGCAGGCACAATCGCTTGCTAAAACCAGTCAGACCCTCTCCCAAAAGAAGAAAGAACTTGCCGCTGTGCAGAAAAAGGCCACGCTCACGAAAGAAGCCCTCATTCATGTGCGCGATCTGGATTATATCGGCAAGCGCACCTTTCTCGGTAACTACTCGCTGACCGAAGAAGAATTTTCCAAGCTGAAAAAGCAAGCCGACCACGGCTATATGATGGACGTGGAGAACCGCCGCCTGAAAGAAGAACTTTCCACCGCCAAGAAGGAAGCTGCTCATTGGGGTCAAAAGTATCATGAGCTCTGGTATGAAGTGAAGCCCTATCTGGACGCGCTCTACCGTGCGCCTGAACTGGTGTGCAACTTTCTGGAAAAGATTCTCGCCCTCAAGCAGGAGCGCACCATGAATGTGCTGCAGAAAAACCGCAAGCGTGGGCAAGATATGGAACTTTGATTTTCGGAGGATACCATTTGAACAAAAAGAAGAAGTCAAACAAATCCGGCTACCCGGATGAAGCAATCAAGACCCTTGCACGTTGCTTTTATCCCTCCATAGTTGAGTTTTTCAACAGCGAGGAAGGCCAGCGTGAATATGAGGAATGGCTGAAAGAGCAGGAAGCTCTACAAGCCTTGCCTGTTGCAGCATAAAAACAGCAGGACGCTCCCGATGAAAGGAACGCCCTGCCTTACATAGATGTATCTCACCGAGGTGTGTCCAGTTGGGCACACCTCTTATTTTTTGTCTTTAATCTTCTAGCCCATGGCTCCCGGCTGCATTTTTCAAATATTCCTCCGGGTCACCGTTCAGAATCAAATCGGCATAGCTCAGCGGGTCATTGTAGATAAGGTAGTCCAGTTCGGTTTGCTGTGCCATGGTCACGTCCAGCGCATCCTCAACCCCGGTACAGTCGATGGAGATTTTTCTCCCATCTTGGAGAGTCATCTCCACACACCCGGTATCCATGTTAAACTTGCAGGCTCTTGCATCGTACTTCATAATCGCATCCTCCAAATCTTGTTAGTGGCTTACGGTCTATGACAAGGTATCGGAGTTTTGCGCCGTCCACAGGAACCTTCGTTGTTGTACCCGAAGAAAACGAAAAATCCGAACCCTTCTCCAATCGGAAATAGGTTCGGATTTCTCTTGTTTGGTGGGCGCGGGTGGATTCGAACCACCGAAGCTGAAAGCAGCAGATTTACAGTCTGTCCCCATTGGCCACTCGGGAACACGCCCATATTCACTTTTTGTGTCCTTCGCCGGACGACTTGTTTATTCTATCATGCAGAAAGGCTTTTGTCAACTGTTTTTTTACCTTTTTCTTCAAATGCGTTTTCCGTGCAGAGAAACGGCGGGAAAAGCCCTGCAGCCATGCAGGCACGGCAAAGTCGGAGAAAAAAGCCAGCCGGAAGAAATTGATAGGCAAATTGCAAGAAAAACTCGTGACAATATGTGAAAAGTGCAAGACTTTTTGTCTCTGCATTGAAAAACGCAGGAAGGCGTGATATATTAAAAACGCAACAAAGTGCAACAAAATGGATGGCGCTTTTGTCACTCTGTGGCAAATCAGGCGGGATCAGTAGAAAAAGAAAGGCATAGCGACAAACCATGACGATTCAGGAATGTTATAGACAGATGGGCGCAAATTATGAGGATGTGCTCAAGCGGCTTTACAACGAAGGCATGATCTGCAGATTTACGCTGATGTTTTTGAACGACGACAGCTATCCGAAACTGGAGCAGGCATTGAAGGAAGGAAATGTGAAGGAAGCATTCCGTGCGGCACACACGCTCAAGGGCGTGTGCCAGAACCTGGGTTTTACCAACCTGTATCAGCCCACCTACGATTTGACCGAGGTGCTGCGCACAGGCACACTGGAAGGTACCAAAGAGCTGTTTGACAGCGTGACCTGCCAGTACAAAATCACCATCAATGCGATCCGTGCGCTCCAGTAAGCTCCGCATTTGGCTCGATCTCCAAACGGCATCCTTCCTTATAAAAAGGCAGGATGCCGTTTTTTATTGCATTCTGCGCAGTTTTATGATATAATGCCGGACGAACTGAACAGAAAAACAGCAGGTGCCTTTTGCCGATGCACTGCACGGCGGAAAGGGTAAAAGGGAAGCGGGTGCAGATCCCGCACGATCTCGTCACTGTGATAAGGGAGTCCGCATCAGGGTGCTTTGCACCAGCCACTGGAGCATTGCTCCGGGAAGGGGATGCCGGGCGGCGATCTTTCAGTCAGGAAACCTGCCTGCTGTTGGTACGGGGGTGCAAACCCCAGATCACGAGGAATTGGTTGTACCAAAAAGCCCTGAAACAACAGAGGTCTTTTTGTCATGCCATCCGCAGGACAGAAGGGCCTCTTCTTTCATCTTTCTTTCCTGTACCCTTTGTTTGGTTCAAACCGCAATTTATCCAGCAGGAAAGGACAAGAACAATGAGAAAGATCGAAACCAAAAAGCTGGCCGCAGCTGTTACGGCTCTGGCTCTGTGCGCCGGCGTGCTCACCGGCTGCGGCGGTGCTGCTTCCGGCACTGCATCCAGCACCGCTGCGCCTGCCGCTTCCAGCGAAGCGAGCAGCGAGGAGGCTGACGAAATGGCAGCAAAGAATGTGGCAGACCTAATCGATGCCATCTATGTGCAGGAGCGCAATGATGACACCGACGCTCAGTGCGAAGCTGCCAAGGCTGCATGGGATGCTCTGACCGACGCCCAGAAGGAACTGGTGGAAGGCGAGAACGCCGACCCCGACTACTTTGGCCGTGACACCGGCGATGCCTCCAAGGACGATGCCCGCAATCAGGACGACATCGGCGACAACGAGCTGCTGGTGGTCTCCTTCGGCACCTCCTTCAACGACAGCCGCGTGAAGGACATCAAGGGCATCGAGGATGCCCTGCAGGCCGCATACCCGGACTGGAGCGTGCGCCGCGCCTTCACCGCACAGATCATCATCAACCATGTGCAGGCCCGTGACGGCGAAAAGATCGATAATATGCAGCAGGCCATGGACCGCGCTGTGGCAAACGGCGTGAAGAACCTTGTCGTCCAGCCCACCCACCTGATGCACGGCGCTGAGTATGACGAAATGATGGAAATGATCGACACCTACCGCGACAAGTTTGAATCTGTCGCTGTGGCTGAGCCCCTGCTGGGCGAGGTCGGCTCCGATGCCACCATCATCAATCAGGACAAGGAAGACGTTGCCAAGGCTGTCACCGCTGCTGCCGTGAAGGAAGCCGGCTACGACAGTCTGGATGCCGCTGCTGCGGACAAGGTCGCCTTTGTCTTTATGGGCCACGGCACCTCGCACACCGCAAAGGTGAGCTACAGCCAGATGCAGACCACTATGCAGACTCTGGGCTACGACAATGTGTTCATTGGCACCGTTGAGGGCAAGCCGGAAGAGACTGCCTGCGAGAACGTGATCGAGGCTGTTAAGGCTGCGGGCTACACCAAGGTCATCCTGCGCCCGTTGATGGTGGTTGCCGGCGATCACGCCAACAACGATATGGCCGGTGAGGATGCCGACTCCTGGCTGAGCCAGTTCAAGGCTTCCGGTGCTTTCGACAGCATCGACTGCCAGATCGCTGGTCTGGGTGAGATCGAGGATGTCCAGAAGCTGTATGTCGCCCACACCAAGGCGGCGATCGATTCTCTGAACGGTTGATCAAACGAACCCTCTCCGTCTCGCGGCCGCTTTGCGGCATCCGGTGGAGAGGGTTCATTTTTTATCTGAACAATGGTATAATAAAAGCTGATTTCTTATAATGTAGAGGTATTTCCTATGAAACGCGTTTTTTCCTGTGTTGTCGCTGCTTCTCTGGCACTGAGTCTGCTGGTGGGCTGCGGCGCTTCTTCCACGGCATCTTCTGCAGCTTCCAGTGCTGCTTCTTCCGAGGCGGCATCCTCTGTGGCTTCTTCTGCCGCTGAGACCGCCGCTTTGCCGGATGGTGTGTATACCGCCGAGTTTGACACCGACAGCAGCATGTTCCACGCCAACGAAGCCTGCGACGGCAAGGGCACCCTGACCGTGGAGAACGGCCAGATGACCTTCCATGTCAGCCTTGCTTCCACCCATATCGTCAACCTGTATCTGGGCAAGGCTTCCGATGCCGCCGACCACGAGGCCGACTGGCTGCAGCCCACCACAGATACCGTCACCTATTCCGACGGCACCTCGGAGGAGGTGTACGGCTTTGACATTCCGGTCACTGCTGTGGATACGGACTTTGATCTTGCCATTCTGGGCACCAAGGGCAAGTGGTACGACCATGTCGTCAGCGTGCGTGATGCCGTGGAAAAGGCTGCGGAAGCCGAGACCCCGGCAGACGGCACCTACACCTGTGAGGTGACGCTGGAAGGCGGCTCCGGCCGTGCCACCGTGGAGAGCCCCGCCGCCCTGACCGTGGCAGACGGCAAAATGACCGCCACCATCGTGTGGAGCAGCCCGAACTATGATTATATGATCGTGGACGGCGAGAAGTATCTGCCCACCAACACCGAGGGCAATTCCACCTTTGAAATTCCGGTATCGGCGCTGGATACCGCACTGGATGTCACCGCCGACACCGTTGCCATGAGCACCCCCCACGAGATCGAGTATACGCTGACCTTTGATTCTGCAAGTCTGAAGTGACTCCCCCAGTCACCTTCTTTGGCAAAAAGATAAACTTTACCGTACTGCCAAAGCCTCCCTCTATGAGGGAGGTGGCACGGCGTAAGCCGTGACGGAAGGAGTTACCTATGAAAATCACTCGCAACCAATTTCTGAAACTGATCCCCGCTACGGCGCTGACGCTGACCGGCTGCGGCAGCAAGGCTCAACCTGCCAATACGAAAAGTCTTATTTTCTCCCATCATTACCAGCTGGACTATGCACAGCAGTTCACAGCGGACTGCTATGAGGGCGGCTATACCATGCTGACCATCGCGGAGTCGGATGCACGGTTCCTTGTTGTGCCGGAAGATGCCGCGGAGGTGGACGGTCTGCCTGCTGATGTGACTGTGCTGCGCCAGCCGGTGGAGAATATTTATCTGGTCTCCACCTCGGTGATGGATCTGCTTTTGCATCTGGACGCACTGGACAGCGTGGCCTTTTCCGGCACCAAGGCCGAGGGCTGGTATCTGCCCGCGGTGCAGCAGGCCATGGAAGAGGGAAAAATCGCGTATGCAGGCAAGTACAGCGCCCCGGATTACGAGCAGATCCTGGCAGCGGGCTGCTGCCTTGCCATTGAGAATACCATGATCCTTCACACGCCGGAGGTAAAGGAGCAGCTGGAGCACTTTGGCATCCCGGTGCTGGTGGAGCGTTCCAGCTACGAGAGCGACCCGCTGGCCCGCATGGAGTGGATCAAGCTTTACGGCATCCTGCTGGGCAGGGAAGAACAGGCCGAGCAGGTGTTTTCCGCGCAGGAGACAGCCGTTCAGCCCATCCTCTCGCAGAAACCCACGGGAAAAAGCTGCGCCTTCTTCTCGCTGACCACCAACAACCTTGCCACTGTGCGCAAGGGCAGTGACTATGTGGCCCGCATGATCGAAATGGCAGGCGGCAGCTATGTCTTTGCGGACCTGACGGACAATGGTAACAGCCTTGCTACCATGAACCTGCCGCTTGAGGACTTCTATGCAGGTGCAAAGGATGCCGATGTGCTCATCTACAACAGCGCCATCGAGGGCATGATCGCATCGGTGAGCCAGCTGACCGAGCGTTTCCCACTGTTGAACGAGTTCAAAGCGGTGCAGAACGGTCAGGTGTGGTGCACCACCCAGAGCCTGTTCCAGCAGAGCATGGAGCTGGCAGACTTGATCGTGGATATGAACCGGGTGTTTACCAAGGGCACACCTGCCGCCAGTACCCTGAAATTCCTCACCCATGTGGATTAAAGAAGGAAAATTTTACAGAAAGGAAAGCCTATGACCCGTACCAGACGCCTCGCAGCCGCCTATATTGCCCTTGCGGCAGCCGTAGCTGTGCTCTTTGCGCTGAACCTGTTCTGGGGCAGCGTATCCCTTGCACCGGGTGCGGTGCTGACGGCGCTGCTGGGCAAGGGCGGCGATGCGCTTGCGGGGAATATCATCCTGCAACTGCGCCTGCCCCGCGCGGTCATGGCGGCGCTGTTGGGGGCAGCCCTCAGCGCGGCAGGCTACCTGCTGCAGACTTTTTTTGCAAACCCCATTGCCGGGCCATTTGTTATGGGCGTTTCCAGCGGCGCAAAGCTGGCGGTGGCCCTGACCATGGTGGTGTTTCTGGACCGCGGGATGCTGACCAGCTCGGCCACGATGATTGCGGCTGCCTTTGCGGGTGCCATGGCTTCCATGGCCTTTGTGCTGGCGGTGGCCCGGCGGGTGCAGCGCATGAGCATTCTGGTCATCTGCGGTGTGATGATCGGCTATATCTGCTCCGCCATCACCGATATCGTGGTGGCCTTTGCGCAGGATTCCAACATCGTCAACCTGCACAACTGGTCGCAGGGCAGCTTTTCCGGCGTGACATGGGCCAATGTGCAGGCTGCGGCACTGGTGGTGCTGCCTGCGCTGGCGGCATCCTTTCTGCTTTCCAAGCCCATGGCCGCCTACCAGATGGGCGAAGCATATGCCCGCAGCGTGGGCGTGAAGGTCAAGCCTTTCTCGGTAGCGCTGGTGCTGCTATCCAGCCTGCTGGCGGCCTGTGTCACCGCCTTTGCGGGGCCGATCTCCTTTGTAGGCATCGCGGTGCCGCACCTTGTCAAGCAGCTGCTGGGCAGCGCAAAGCCGCTGTATGTGCTGCCGGGGTGCTGCTTGGGCGGTGCGGCTTTCTGCCTGTTCTGCGACTTGCTGGCCCGCAGTCTGTTCGCGCCCACGGAGCTGTCCATCAGCTCGGTCACGGCGGTGTTCGGCGCACCGGTGGTCATCTGGCTGCTGGTGCGGCGCAGTCAGGAGGGTGCACGATGAAGGAACATTTTTTGTGCGGCGCACAGGGTCTTGCCATCGGCTACGGCAAGACACCGCTGCTCTCGGATATTTGCCTCGGGGTGCAGCCGGGGCAGATCCTGACCTTGATCGGGCCCAACGGCGCAGGCAAATCCACCTTA
Source organism: Faecalibacterium sp. BIOML-A4 (assembly GCF_009679665.1). Classification (NCBI taxonomy): domain Bacteria; kingdom Bacillati; phylum Bacillota; class Clostridia; order Eubacteriales; family Oscillospiraceae; genus Faecalibacterium; species Faecalibacterium sp. BIOML-A4. The sequence continues at coordinate 11,025 of NZ_WKZG01000011.1, forward strand.
CTGCGCACACTGGCGGGCCAGCTGGCCCCCATGGGCGGCACGGTGCTGCTGGAAGGCAGAAACCTTGCCGATTACACCGGTACCCAGCGGGCGCAGAAGCTGGCCCTCATGGCCCCGCATAGCCGCCGGATGGAGCTGACCACCTGCTTTGACTTTGTTTCGGCGGGGCGCTATCCCTACACCGGACGGCTGGGCATTTTGTCTGCCGAGGACAGGCAGCAGGTGCACAGAGCTTTGGAGCTGGTGGGCGCGGCACACCTTGCAGACCGGGATTTTAACCGCATCAGCGACGGCCAGCGCCAGCGCATCCTGCTGGCCCGGGCACTGTGCCAACAGCCGGAAGTGATCCTGCTGGACGAGCCGACCTCTTTTCTGGATATCAAGGGCAAGATCGAGCTGCTCACCATTTTAAAGGAGCTGGCCCATACCGGTCAGCTGGCGGTGATCCTGAGCCTGCACGAGCTGGAATTGGCTGAAAAAATAGCGGACACGGTGGTGTGCGTTTCGCCCGGTGGTGTTTCCGGCGTGCTGACCCCGGAACAGGCGTTTCAGCCGGAGAACATCCGCACCCTGTACGGCCTGACCGAACAGCAGTACACGGCTCTGTTCGGCACACCGGAGCCGGAAGCCGAAAAGGCACCCGCCGGAAAACCTCAGTTTGAGCATTACGTCCGCAGCGGGCAGAAGTTGCTGCGCTGCGGCTATACCACCGGCACCTGTGCCGCGCTGGGGGCTGCAGGGGCGGCGCGTCTGCTGCTGACCGGCCGCGAACCGGAAACGGTGGCTCTGCGCACGCCCAAGGGCATTGTGGTGGAGGTGGCTCCCCTCTGGTGCCGCAGCACGGACACAGGTGCCGCATGTGCCATCCGCAAGGACGGCGGCGACGATGTGGATGTGACTACGGGCCTGCCGGTGGTCGCATCAGTGGTACTGGAACCGGATGCCCCCGGCGTGCGCATCCTTGGCGGCGAGGGGGTGGGCCGGGTGACGAAGCCCGGCCTTGACCAACCCGTAGGCGAGGCCGCCATCAACCATGTGCCCCGCCAGATGATTGCCGAAGCGCTGGAACGGGAAGCTGAAAATGCTGCCTACACCGGCGGCTTTGCGGTGACCATCTCTGTGGAAGGCGGTGCCGAGACGGCAAAGCGCACCTTCAACCCGCACATCGGGGTGGAGGGCGGGCTTTCCATTCTGGGCACCAGCGGCATCGTGGAACCCATGAGCCAGCAGGCCATTCTGGATACCATCCAGCTGGAAATGAATCAGGCCGCACTGCGCGCAAAAAATGCCCCCGGCCCCCGGCGGCTGGTGCTGGCCCCCGGCAACTACGGGCTGGATTATCTGGCCAGCGCTCTGCCGCAGTTCGAGCGGTTCCCGGTGGTCAAGACCTCCAACTTCATCGGGGATACGCTGGATATGGCTGCCACGGCCAAATTTGAGGAAGTGCTTCTGGTAGGCCACGTGGGCAAGCTGGTCAAACTGGCGGCAGGGGTCATGAACACCCATTCCCACACGGCGGATGGCCGTGCCGAGGTGTTCTGTGCCCATGCGGCGCTGTGCGGGGCCCGGCGCGAAGTGTGCGCTGCCCTGATGGATGCCGCCACCACGGATGCCTGCCTTGACATTCTGGACGGCGCACAGCTGCGCGGCCCGGTGCTGGAAAGCATCCTTGCCGCCATCCAGATGCATCTGGACCGGCGGGCAGGCGGGGCCTTCCGGGTGGGCGTGGTGCTGTTCTCCAACCAGCACGGCCCGCTGGGCGAGACAAAAACGGCAAAGGAGCTGATGCAGGAATGGCAGAACTGAAAGGTACATTTTACGGTGTCAGCGTCGGCCCCGGCAACCCGGAGCTGATGACGCTGCAGGCTGTGCGGCTCATCCGGCAGTGCCCGGTGCTGGCCGCGCCGCAGACTGCTTCCGGCCAGATGCTGGCGCTGGACATCGCCCGCAGTGCGCTGGGAGAAGCGCTGGACGGCAAGACCATCGTCCCGCTGTACTTTGCCATGAGCCGTGACCCGGCTGCGCTGGCGGCTTCGCACGAAAAAGCCGCCGCCGCGGTGCGGCAGTATCTGGATGCCGGGCAGGACGTTGCCATGCTGAACATCGGTGATGTTTCCATCTATGCCACCTTTGGTTACCTGCAGGAGATCTTGCAGGCCGGGGGTTATGCCACCGCCATGGCGGCAGGCGTGCCCAGCTTTTGTGCGGCGGCGGCGCGGCTGAATGTGCCGCTGACCGGCGGCATGGATACGCCGCTTACCATTGCGCCCGGCGGCTGGACAGACCGCGTGCTGGAAATGCCCGGCACCAAGGTATTGATGAAAGCCGGCAGGCAATTGCCTGTCTTATTGGATACCCTGCAGCAGGCAGATAAGCTGAAAAAAAGCGCACTTGTGTGCAACTGCGGTCTGCCGGACGAGCGGGTCTACCCGGATCTTTCCCTTGAGCGGCCGCAGGAACAGGCCGGTTATTTTGCCACCGTTTTGGTAAAGGAGTAACGTTATGGTACATTTTGTTGGTGCAGGCCCCGGCGCACCGGACCTCATCACCCGGCGGGGCGCGGCCCTGCTTCAGAAAGCCGACTGCATCATCTATGCGGGCAGTCTGGTGAACCCGGCCCTGCTGGGCCTTGCAAAGGCAGACTGCGCCATTTATAACAGCGCTGAAATGACGCTGGAGCAGGTGCTGGATGTGATGCGGCAGATGGAAGCTGCGGGTAAGATCACCGTGCGCCTGCACACCGGCGACCCCTGCCTTTACGGTGCCATCCGGGAGCAGATGGATGTGCTGGATGCCGAGGGCATTCCCTACGATGATACCCCCGGTGTGTCCAGCTTCTGCGGTGCAGCGGCGGCACTGAATGCAGAGTACACGCTGCCCACCGTGAGCCAGACCGTCATCATCACCCGCATGGAGGGCCGCACCCCGGTGCCGGAAAAAGAAAAGCTGGCAAGCCTTGCCGCCCACGGGGCAACGATGGTCATTTTCCTATCCATCGGCCTTGTGGACAAAGTACAGCAGGCACTTCTGGAAGGCGGTGCCTATACGCCGGATACCCCGGCAGCGGTGGTGTATAAGGCCACATGGCCGGAAGAAAAAACGGTTCGCTGCACCGTAGGTACGCTGGCGGAAAGCGTTCATGCAGCGGGCATCACCAAAACGGCGCTCATTGTGGCAGGCGGCTTTCTGGGCCGGAATTATGAGCGCAGCAAGCTCTACGACCCGGCCTTTACCACCGAGTTCCGCAAGGGGACAGACCAGTGACCCGGGCCTACCTTGCCTTTACGGCAAAGGGCCTTGCACTGGCCCAAAAACTGGCGGCGGCATATCCCGGCAGTGTGACCCGCTGCGGCCATGAAGCCGGGCAGGTGCACCTTGCCGATTGGACGGCCCGCCAGTTTGCCGGGAGCGATGCTCTTGTTTTTGTAGGTGCTGTGGGCATTGCGGTGCGGGCCATTGCGCCCCACTGCCAAAGCAAGGCGCAGGACCCTGCCGTTGTGGTGCTGGACGAATGCGGCCGCTTTGCCGTGCCCATCCTCTCAGGCCACCTGGGCGGTGCCAACGACCTTGCCCGGGCGCTTGCCGCTGTGTGCGGTGCGGTGCCGGTGATCACCACAGCCACCGACGCAAACGGTGTGTTTGCGGTGGACGAGTGGGCAAAGCACCAGAACTGCACCGTGCTGGAGCCGGAGCGCATCAAGCTTGTCAGCGGTGCACTGCTGGCGGGCAAAACGGTGCAGTTTGCATCCGACTGGCCCATTGCGGGTGCACCGCCTGATGGGATCACGGCGGGAGATGCCCCGGACTTTGCCCTCACCCTCTGCCCGGCGGGGGATGCGCTGCATCTGGTGCCGCGCATCGGCGTGCTGGGCGTGGGCTGCAAACGCGGCACCAGCACCGAAACGCTGGCCGAAGCCTTTGCAGCTTTCTGTGCCCAGAACCGCCTTGCGCCGCAATGCATCACGGCGGCGGCAAGCATCGACTTAAAACAAAACGAGACGGGCCTGCTGACCTTCTGTAAGAGCCACAGCTGGCCGGTGCAGTTTTTCACAGCGGAACAGCTGCGTGCCGCCCCCGGCAGCTTTACGCCTTCGGCCTTTGTGCAGAGCGTTACCGGCGTGGACAATGTCTGTGAACGGTCGGCAGTGCTGGCCGCAGACGGGACACTCGTTTTTCACAAATATGCCCATACCGGCGTGACCTTTGCGCTGGCCGTGCGGCCCTATGCCCCGGACTGGAGGTGGCAGAATGTTTGATCCGATGAAATTTGAAATCGACGAACCGGAAAAGGTAGTCTACGTGGTGGGCATTGGCCCCGGAGATGTTTACTACCTGACGCAGGAAGCCCAGAACGTTCTGGAACACGCAGATGCCATCTGCGGCTATAAACTTTATCTTGATCTGATCGAGCCGGAGTTCCCATGTGAGGAATATTATTCCACCGGCATGACCAAGGAGATCGACCGCTGCCGCTGGGCGCTGGAAAAGGCGAATACCGGTAGGCGCGTGGTGATGGTGTGCAGCGGCGACGCAGGCGTTTACGGCATGGCCAGCCCTGTGCTGGAACTGGCGCAGGATTACCCGGACGTTGCCGTAGAAGTGGTGCCCGGCCTTACGGCCGCCCTCAGCGGCGGGGCTGTGCTGGGCGCGCCGCTGGCCCACGATTTCTGCGTGATCTCCCTTTCCGACCGGCTTACCCCGTGGGAGGTCATCGAAAAGCGGCTGGCCTGCGCAGCGCAGGGAGATTTCTGTGCTGCACTCTATAATCCTTCCTCCAAGGGCAGGCCGGACTACCTGCAAAAGGCAGTGCGCATCCTGCGCGCAAACGGCAAGGCGGATGATACCGTCTGCGGCCTTGTGCGCAACATTGGCCGCGAGGGCCAGAGCGCCCGGGTGCTGACGCTGGCCGAGCTGGAAAACACGCCGGTGGATATGTTCACCACCGTGTATATCGGCAACAGCAATACCCGCGCCCTTTCGGGCCGGATGGTCACGCCGCGGGGGTACCGTAAGTGAAGGCGGTCGTGTTCAGCGGCACCACCGAGGGCCGTCGCTTTTCCAAAAAGCTGGCAGAGCTTGGCGTTGCGGTAACGGTGTGCGTGGCAACGCCGCTGGGGGCCGAGGAGCAGGGCGAAATGGCGGGCATCACGGTGCACGCCGGGCGGCTGCAGCCGGATGCCATGGCGGCATTGCTGGCGGGAGCTGATCTCTGCGTGGATGCCACCCACCCTTATGCAGTGGATGCCACCAGGAATATCCGCGCTGCAGCGGTGCAGGCGGGCGTGGAATACCGCCGCCTGCTGCGTGCGCAAAGCCCCTTGCCGCCCGGCTGTGCGGTGTTTGAAACAGCAGCGCAGGCTGCAGAATATCTGGCCGGGACAGAGGGCAATATCCTGCTTGCCACCGGTGCCAAGGAGCTGGCTGTGTTTGCCGGGCTGGAACCGGCGCGGCTTTACCCGCGCGTCCTGCCCACGCCGGAGGGCATTGCCGCCTGTGAAGCAGCCAATGTCCCGCACCGGAACATCATTGCCATGCAGGGACCGTTCAGTCTGGCGCTGAATAAGGCGTTGATAACACAGTTCCAGATCCGGTACCTCGTCACCAAGGACGGCGGCGCAGCGGGCGGCTTTGCCGAGAAGGTGCAGGCCGCTGCCGATACCGGCGCACAGCTGGTGGTGCTGCGCCGCCCGCCGGAAACTGGCGAGACGGAAACACAAATTTTAGCGTATTGCAAGGAGATTTTGCAATGGTCACACTGATCGGCATGGGCAGCGGAAAATGGGAAGCCCTTTCGGCGCAGGCACAGCAGGCTGTGCGCAGCGCGGGCCTTGTGTTCGGTGCAAAGCGGCTGCTGGCGGGCCTGCCTGCAGACTGCACGGCCCGGCAGTTCGCGCTCTACCAGCCCGCTGACATTCTGGAAACGCTGGCACAAAACCCTGGGCAGGATGCTGCCGTGCTTTACAGCGGCGATACCGGATTTTACTCCGGTGCGTCCGGTCTGCTCACGCCGCTGCGGGTGCTGGGCATCCCCGCGCGGGTGTATCCGGGCGTTTCCAGCATCCAGCTGCTTTCAGCGGCGCTGGGCCGACCGTGGCAGGACTGGAAGCTGGTCTCGGCCCATGGCTGCGCCTGCGACCCGGTGGCCGAGTGCATGATGAACCGTTCGGTGTTCTTCCTCACCGGCGGCACTGAAACGCCCGCCTCTCTGTGCCAGAAGCTGACCGATGCCGGTATGGGCGAAGCCCACGGCGTGGTGGGCGAAAACCTTGGCACCGAGGCGGAAGCCATCCGCTACGGCTCTGCTGCAGAGCTGGCGGGGCAGAGCTTTGCACCACTCAGCGTGCTTCTGGTGGAAAACTTTGATCTGCCGCAGCTGCGTGCGCCGGGCTTCCCGGACGAAAGCTTCATCCGGAGCGAGGTGCCCATGACCAAGCAGGAGGTGCGCGCTGCTGCGCTGGCAAAGCTGGCGGTAATGCCCACCGACACTCTGTGGGATGTGGGTGCAGGCACCGGCAGTGTGAGCGTGGAGCTTGCGCTGGCGGCACCCAAAGGCCGCGTTTACGCCGTGGAGTGTGAACCGGATGCCTGTGAACTGATCCGTAAAAACCGGGCAAAGTTCCATGCTTGCAACCTCATCCTCATCGAGGGCCGCGCACCGGATGTGCTGGCAGACCTGCCTGCGCCGGATGCCGTGTTCATCGGCGGCACCAAAGGCGGCATGGAAGCCGTGCTGGATGAAGTGCTCGGCAAGAATCCGAACGCACGCATCTGCATTTCGGCCATTGCGCTGGAAACGCTGGGCGCTGCCATTGCCGCCCTCACGGCCCGGGGCCTGACCGCAGAGGTAACGCAGATCGCCGTCAGCCGCACAAAACCGGCGGGCCGACTGCACCTGCTCATGGCCAATAACCCCATCTTCCTCATTACGGGTACACGCAAATGATGCAATTCCTCATCGCAGCGCCTTCTTCCGGCAGCGGCAAGACCACTGTTGCCTGTGCAGTGCTGGCGGCGCTGAAAAAGCGCGGGGCCGACCCCTGTGCGTTCAAAAGCGGGCCGGACTACATCGACCCCATGTTCCACCGCTCGGCTCTGCAGGTGGACAGCCACAATCTGGATCTGTTTCTTTCCAACAGGGATATGGTGCGTGCCATTTTTGCCCGTTATGCCGCCGGGCATGGTGCCGCCGTGTGCGAGGGCGCTATGGGCTTTTATGATGGTCAGGGCCTGACCACCCGTGCCAGCGCTTGGGAACTGGCGGATACGCTGGGCCTGCCGGTGCTGCTGGTGGTACAGCCCAAGGGTGCCAGCGTGACGCTGGCCGCACAAATTCAGGGCCTTGTGAACTTCCGCAAAAACAGCCATGTTTCGGGCATCCTGCTCAATGATTGTTCCGAAAAGCTGTATAAAATGCTCAAGGCCCTGCTGGAAAGGGAGACCGGCCTGCCAGTGCTGGGCTATCTGCCCCATTTGCCGCAGGCAGCGGTAGAAAGCCGACACCTCGGCCTGAAGACTGCAGATGAAATTGCCGACCTGGAGGAAAAGATCGCCCTGCTGGCCGATGCACTGGTGCTGGATTGGCAGCGCCTTGCCGTGCTGACCGAAAAGCCTGCGCCGGAAGCTTTGCCGGGAGCAGCTGCACCCACATCCGTCCGCATTGCGGTGGCAAAGGACGAGGCGTTCTGCTTTACCTATGCCGAAACGCTGGACACACTGCGGGATGCCGGGGCGGAGCTTGTGCTTTTCAGCCCGGTGCAGGATGCGGTTTTGCCGGAAAATATAGGTGGGCTGTATCTGCCCGGCGGCTACCCGGAGCTGTACGCCAAAACTCTGAGCGAAAACAAAACCATGCTGGCTTCCATCCGGCAGGCCGTGCAGGCGGGCCTGCCCACAGCGGCCGAATGCGGCGGCTTTTTGTATCTGGGCCGGAGCCTTGAGGATGCCGACGGTAAGGCGTGGCCCATGGCAGACGTTCTGCCGGGCGATGGCATCCGGGTGGGAAGGCTGGTGCGCTTTGGCTATGCCGAAATGACCGCCAAGGCGGACAGTATGCTCTTCTGCGCCGGAGAAACGCTGCCCATCCACGAATTCCACCACTGGGATTCCACCGCAAACGGCACTGCATTTACCGCCTGCAAAAACGAAAAAATGCAGTGGGAATGCGGCTATGCAAACGAGAATTTCTATGCGGGCTTCCCGCATTTATACTGGGCGGGCACGCCCCTGCCGGGCCGCTTTGTGCGCGCGGCAGAACGATACAGCAAAACAAAAGGATGACCAAAATGACCGAAACTGAACTGAATGCACTTTTGGCGGGTATCACCCCGGCCAACGAAGCCGCCCGTGCGGCGGCACACGCCCACTGGGCCAGCCTTGCAAAGCCTCTGGGCGGGTTGGGCCGGCTGGAGACCATGCTGGAGGATGCCGCCGCCCTTACCGGCAGTGCGGAGCTTGATCTTTCCCGCCGGGTGGTGGTGGTGCTCTGCGCGGATAACGGCGTGGTGGCGCAGGGCGTGAGCCAGACCGGGCAGGAAGTGACCCGTGCCGTGGCCGAAAACCTTGCCATGCGGCGCACCAGTGTGTGCCAGATGGCCCGCACGGCCCACTGCGATGTTCTGCCCGTGGATATGGGCATGGCAGGCGAACCGGTGCCCGGCGTGCGCAGCTGCCGCATTGCCGCAGGCACGGCGGATTTTACCCAAGGCCCTGCCATGAGCCGGGCCGAGGCCGTGCAGGCCGTTGGGGAGGGCATTGCCCTTGCCCGGGAACTGGCAGAGGATGGCTACAGGCTCATCGCCACCGGTGAAATGGGCATTGGCAATACCACCACCTCCAGCGCGGTTGCGGCGGTGCTGCTGGGCCAGCCCGTGGAGCTTATGACTGGGCGCGGTGCGGGCCTCTCGGACGAAGGGCTTGCCCGCAAGGTGGATGCCATCTGCCGCGGCATCCTTTGCAATGAGCCGGACCCGGAAGACACATTGGATGTTCTTGCAAAGCTTGGCGGCTTTGATATCGCGGGCCTGTGCGGTGTGTTTCTGGGCGGTGCACTGGCCGGTGTGCCGGTGCTGGCAGATGGCTTTATCAGCGGGGTGGCCGCGCTGTGCGCCGTGCGGCTGTGTCCGGCGGCGGCAAAGGCTGTGTTTGCAAGCCACTGCTCGGCAGAGCCTGCCGCGCGCATCGTGCTGGAAGCACTGGGCAAGGCACCCATCATTACGGCGGGGCTGCATCTGGGCGAGGGCACCGGCGCGGTGGCCAGCATCCCGCTGTGGGATATGGCGCTGGCCGTATACGGCGGGTGCTACTCCTTTGCGGAGGGCGGCATTGCGCCGTATACGCCCCAATGCTGACGCTGGTTCTGGGCGGTGCAGCCAGCGGCAAAAGTGAATACGCCGAGAGCCTTGTGCTGAAAACCACCGGCCCGCGCTACTATCTTGCCACCATGCAGGTGTGGGATGCCGAGTGTGCCGCCCGGGTAGAAAAGCACCGCAAAATGCGGGCCGCAAAGCAGTTTGAAACGGTGGAGTGCCCCTTGCATCTGGACAATGTGCGCCTGCCTGCGCGGGGCACCGCCTTGCTGGAAGACCTTGGCAACCTTGCCGCCAACGAGCTGTACGACCCGGCGGGAGCAGGGGAAAACGCGGCCAAAGCCATCCTGCACGGGCTGGAAAGCCTTGCAGCCCAGTGCGAAAACCTCATCGTTGTTTCCAACGAGGTGTTCAGCGGCGGGGCCGACTATGCCGGTGACACAGGCCGCTATCTGCTGGCACTGGCGCAGGTAAACAATGCCTTTGCCGCCCGGGCAGATGCGGTGGTGCGGGTGGTATGCGGCATCCCCGTGTACTATAAAGGAGTGGAAAAATGATCGTTTTGCAGACCATTGCGGTGGCCTTTGCCATGTTTTCGGCCATCCCGGTGCCGCAGTTCGACTGGAACGAAAAAAATATGCGCTACGCCATGTGCGCCTTCCCGCTCATTGGTGTCGTTATTGGTGCGGCGTGGTGTGTGTGTGGCGCGTTGCCCCTGCCGGGCCTTGCCAAGGCGGCAGGCTTTGCGCTGATCCCGGTATGGATCACCGGCGGCATCCATCTGGACGGCTATGCCGACACCTGCGATGCCCTTTCCAGCTACGGCGACCGAGAAAAGAAGCTGGAAATATTAAAAGACCCCCATTGCGGTGCCTTTGCGGTCATCCGACTGTGCAGCTATTTTCTGGCCTATTTTGCCCTGTGCACCTGTGTGAGTTTTACACCCCGCGTGGGTGTGCTGTGGGTTCTGGCACTGGTGCTGGAACGGGCGCTTTCGGGCCTTGCGGTGGCATCGTTCCCCATGGCAAAAAACACCGGTCTTGCACACACCTTTGCCACTGCAGCAGACAAAACTGTGGTGCGCCGAGTGCTGGCGGTGCTGGCCGCAGTGCTGTGCGTGGGTATGGCGGCGCTGGGCGGCTGGGCGCTGGTGCTGGCAGCGCTGGCGGTGCTCTGGCGCTACCATGCCGTGAGCCGGAAACAGTTCGGCGGCATCACCGGCGACCTTGCCGGGTGGTTTTTGCAAAAGGCCGAGCTCTGGATGCTGGCGACACTGTGTGCCTGCCAGTGGGGAGGGCTGCTATGATCTTTATTACCGGGCCGCTCTACAGCGGCAAGCGCACCTTTGCGCAAACACTTCCCGGCAAGCGTCTTTCGGATGTGCAGGTATTGGCTGCCGATGCCGCCGACCTGCCTGCCTTGGCAGACAAGCTTGCCCATGAATACGATATCCTCATCGCCACCGAGGTAGGCGGCGGTGTTGTGCCGATGGATGTCAAACAGCGCGCAGACCGCGAGGCGGCGGGCAGGCTTGCCTGCCTGCTGGCCGCACGGGCAGAGTGCGTGGTGCAGATGTTCTGCGGCATCCCCACGGTTTTGAAAGGAGAATTGTCTCAATGCTGATCTATCTTCTGCGTCATGGCCAGACGGAATACAACGCCCAGAAGCGTTATCAGGGCCAGCGCGACATCCCGCTCTCACCCGAAGGCGCTGCTCAGCTGCGCCGGGCAGATTTTGACCCCGATGTGGTCTATGTTTCCACCCTGCAGCGCACCAGCCAGACGGCGCGCATCCTGTTCCCGGAGGCAAAGCTTGTGCCGGTGGACGGCCTGAAAGAGATGTGCTTTGGCAGCTTTGAGGGCCGCAATTTCATCGAGATGGAAAAGGACCCCGAGTATCAGGCATGGGTGAAGGCCAACTGCGAAAGCCCCTGCCCGGATGGAGAGCGCAAGACGGATTTTTCAGACCGCATCTGCCGCACCGTGGCAGAGCTGATCGATAAAGCTCTTGCCGCAGGCGAAGAACGGCTGGTCATTCTGGCCCACGGCGGCACCCAGATGGCCGCCATGGAGCGGTTTGCCGTCCCCCACAGGGACTATTACGCATGGTGCGGACCTAACGCGGGCGGCTTTGTGCTGGATGCAAAGGACTGGACGGAAAAGCATCTGCTGTATCTCGTGAAGACCGTCCAGTACACAAAGGAGAGCAGGGCATGATCCTTCAGGCAGTTGTCGGCGGTTTTGTGCTGGACGCGCTCTTCGGCGACCCGGCGTGGCTGCCGCATCCGGTGGTGCTTATGGGCAGATGCATCTCCCGGCTGGAAAAGTTCCTGCGCGCCCGCCTGCCCGGCACCCCGCAGGGCGAGCTGCTGGGCGGTGCCGTGACGGCGTTCTGCCTGCCGGTGGGCACCTTTCTGGTCACGAGCCTTGTGTGTCTGGCGGCGGCAAAGCTCAGCCCGTGGCTGGGCCTTGCGGTGCAGATGTTCTGGTGCGGGCAGGCGCTGGCGGCAAGGGGCCTTGCGCAGGAGAGCACAAATGTGTATAACGAGCTGGTCCGGAACGACCTGCCCGCCGCTCGCAAAGCCGTGAGCCGCATCGTGGGCCGCGACACCCAGAACCTGACCGCAGAGGGTGTGACCAAGGCTGCGGTGGAAACGGTGGCCGAAAATGCCAGCGACGGCGTCATTGCGCCGCTGCTGTATATGCTCATCGGCGGGGCACCGCTGGCGCTGACCTACAAGGCTATCAATACCATGGACAGCATGCTGGGCTACAAAAACGAGAAGTATCTTTACTTTGGCCGCGCAGCCGCGAAGCTGGACGACCTTGCCAACTACATCCCCAGCCGCCTTGCCGCCCTTTTGTGGGTGGCGGCTGCGGCCTTTACCGGCAACGATGCCAAAGGCGCATGGCGCATCTGGCGGCGGGACCGGCGCAACCACGCCAGCCCCAACAGCGCCCAGACCGAAAGCGCCTGCGCCGGTGCACTGGGCGTGCAGCTGGCCGGCCCGGCTTACTATTTTGGTGAATATTACCCCAAGCCTACCATCGGTGATGCCCTGCGCCCCATTGAGCCGCAGGACATCCTGCGCGCCAACCGCATGATGTATGTGGCAAGCGGCTTTGCGCTGGCATGGGGTGCAGCAATACGGGGGTTCCTTGCATGAAACAATTGACCCATGGCGGCGACTGGGCGGGCTATCGCGCCGAGTTTGGCCGCGACCCGCTGGATTTTTCGGCCAATGTCAGTCCGCTGGGGCTGCCGGAAGGGGTGGCAAAGGCCATTACGGCAGCGCTTGCCACGGCCGACCGCTACCCCGACCCGCTGTGCCGTGCCCTGCGTGAAAAACTGGCGGTGGCTGAGGGAGTGCCCGCCGAATGGCTGCTGTGCGGCAACGGCGCGGCAGACCTCATCTTCCGGCTGGCGCTGGCTGCAAAGCCCCGCACTGCACTGGTAACGGCCCCCACTTTTGCCGAGTATGCCACCGCCCTTGAAACGGCAGGCTGCACGGTGGAACGACATTTTTTGCGGGAAGAAAACGATTTTGCGGTGACGAAAGATCTCCTGAACGCGGTGCACCCGGGTACAAATATGGTATTCCTCTGTCAGCCCAACAATCCCACCGGCCAGCTGGCAGAGCCTGCCCTTGTGGAAGCGCTGCTGCGCAGATGCGAAGCCGTGGGTGCGGTGCTGGCCGTGGACGAATGCTTTCTGGATTTTCTGCCGGAGGGCGAAGGCCTTTCGGCAAAGCATCTGCTGAAAAACAGCAAAAAACTGATTATTTTAAAAGCCTTCACCAAGCTTTACGGCATGGCAGGCGTGCGTCTGGGCTATTGCCTGTGCTCTGATACAGAGCTGCTTGCCCGGATGCGGGCAGCGGGCCAGCCGTGGGCGGTTTCCAGTCTGGCACAGGCGGCGGGCATTGCTGCGCTGGACGAGACGGAATATGTGGCGAAGGTGCGTGCATTGATCGAAGCACAGCGGCCTGTGCTGGCAGACGGCCTGCGGGCGCTGGGCCTGCGGGTGATCGAGGGCCGGGCTAACTATCTGCTGTTCCGCGCGCCGGAAGCGCTGGGCGAAGCGCTGCGCCGCAAGGGTGCGGTACTGCGCAGCTGCGGCAATTATCCGGGCCTTGATGCCAGCTGGTACCGCACCGCCGTGCGCACCGAGAATGAAAACCGGCAGCTGCTTGCACTGCTGGCCGAAACCCTGCCGGAGGTGGCACAATGAGCAAGGCAAAATGCATTATGGTGCAGGGCACCATGAGCGGTGCGGGCAAAAGCCTGCTGTGCGCGGCGCTGTGCCGCATCTTTGCGCAGGATGGCTACCGCGTGGCCCCTTTCAAAAGCCAGAACATGGCCCTGAACAGCTTCGTCACCCGCAACGGTGCAGAGATGGGCCGTGCTCAGGTGGTGCAGGCACAGGCTGCAGGCGTGGAGCCGGATGTGCGCATGAACCCCATCCTGCTCAAGCCCAGCAGCGATGTGGGCAGTCAGGTGATCGTGAACGGTAAGGCCCGGGGCCAGATGCCTGCCGCCGCCTACTTTAAAATGAAGCGCAGCCTTATCCCGGACATTCTGGAAGCCTACAACAGCCTTGCCGCCGAGAACGACATTATCGTGATCGAAGGCGCGGGCAGCCCGGCGGAGATCAACCTGAAAGCCGACGATATCGTGAACATGGGCCTTGCAAAGCTGGTGGATGCGCCGGTGCTGCTGGCGGGCGATATCGACCGGGGCGGCGTATTCGCCCAGCTGTACGGCACTGTGGAGCTGCTGGAAGCCGACGAGCGTGCCCGCATCAGGGGCCTGATCATCAACAAGTTCCGGGGCGATGTGGAGATCCTGCGGCCCGGCCTTGCCATGCTGGAAGAAAAAACGCAGTTGCCCGTGCTGGGCGTAGTGCCGTATCTGTGGGTGGAGATCGAGGACGAGGACTCCCTCTCCGACCGGCTGGATACAAAAGCTGCGGTCAAGCCGCTGGATATCGCCATCCTGCGCCTGCCGCATGTGTCCAACTTCACCGACTTTATCCCGCTGGAACAGCACCCGCTGCTGGGCGTGCGGTATGTGCAGCGCACCCGCCAGCTGGGTGCACCGGATCTCGTCATCCTGCCCGGCACCAAGAACACCATGGACGACCTGCGCTGGCTGCGGGAAAGCGGACTGGAAGCGGCGGTGCTCAGGCTTTCGGCAGCCGGTACGCCGGTGCTGGGCGTGTGCGGCGGCTATCAGATGCTGGGCGAACAGCTCTGCGACCCGGCAGGGGAGGAGAGCGGCACCCCCTGCACCCTGCGGGGCCTTGGCCTGCTGCCCACCACGACGGTGTTCGGCACCGAAAAGCACCTGACCCAGACCGCAGCCTGTGTGACCACAGAACCCTTTGCAGGCGCAAAGCTGACGGGCTACGAGATCCACGCAGGCCGCACCGAGGTGCGGGGCAGTGCGTTCTGCATCCTTGCAGACGGCACGCCGGAGGGCTGTGTGCAGGACGGTGTATTCGGTACCTACCTGCACGGCCTGTTCGACACCGGCGAACTGACCGAAAAACTGACCGCATTTTTGTGCAAACGGAAGGGCATCGATCCGGCAGGGGCCGAGCTTATCCCCATGGAGCAGTACCGTCAGCAGCAGTTTGATCTGCTTGCCGATGGTGTGCGCGCGGCACTGGATATGCCCGCCATCTATGCCGCCATGGGAATGCAAAAAGGAGACAACACATGACACCGCAGCATCATCTGCCCGCCGACATTGAACGGACGAGCATCTCCATTATCACAAGGGAACTGGACGAGCTGGGCCTGACCCCGCCGCCGGAGACGGCTGCGGTGGTCAAGCGGGTCATCCACACCACCGCGGATTTCGACTATGCCAAAAATCTGCGCTTTACACCCGGCGCGGTGGAAGCCGCAGTCAAGGCCCTGCACGCGGGTGCTTTCATCGTTACCGACACTAATATGGCGCTGGCGGGCATCACAAAGCCGGGCCTGAAAAAACTGAACGGTGAAGCCATCTGCTACATGGCAGACCCCGCTGTGGCCGAAGCCGCAAAGCAGGCGGGCACCACCCGTGCCGTTGCCGCCATGCACCGCGCTGCCCGGGAGCACCCGGGGGCCATTCTGGCCATTGGCAATGCGCCCACGGCCCTTTTGACCATTGCGGAGGAAATGGAAGCCGGTCTGCGGCCTGCACTGGTCATTGGCGTGCCGGTGGGGTTTGTGAATGTGGTGGAAAGCAAGGAAGTACTGTTTGCCGCCTGCGAGCGATACGGCGTGCCTGCCATCGCCGCCATGGGCCGCAAGGGCGGCAGCAATGTGGCTGCAGCCATCTGCAACGCCCTCATTTACTCTGCCACCGAAATGCTGGACCCCTCTGCCAGAGGGTGGAACGGATAAGGCGGAAACAGCATAACATCAAAAACCCGGAACCCTTTTTGAGCCGTTTTGGCCGAGAAAAGGTTCCGGGTTTTGTTCATGATTTTTTCAGAGAGCTATTTTGCAACAGCCCCATTTTCACGGAAAAGGTCCGAACCGAGCACGGCATCCACACTGCCGGCATCAGGCTGCGGGGAACGTCTTGTTCCACACTTCGATCACCTTGAACTTCGGGGTCCAGCCTTCGGGCTCAAAGCGGTCGCCCTTGGCACCCATGGTGCCCTGCTCGGTGCACCACTGTGCGGCCTTGGCCATATCAGGGTCGGTCACATCCGCAAAGG
This sequence comes from Faecalibacterium sp. BIOML-A4, assembly GCF_009679665.1. NCBI lineage: Bacteria > Bacillati > Bacillota > Clostridia > Eubacteriales > Oscillospiraceae > Faecalibacterium > Faecalibacterium sp. BIOML-A4. The sequence goes on from NZ_WKZG01000011.1 coordinate 27,044, forward strand.
CGGGTGCGCACACGCTCAGCACCATGCACAGCGCCACGAGGGCTGAGAGCAGCCTTTGGGTCAGGGTCGTCTGCTTCATACGGAATTCCTCTTTTTTGCTTACGGGGGGGGTATGCGTCCACCTTGAAAATACCATAGTTCACCTTCTTTTTCAATAAAACCTGCGTGAAACGCCCCAAAACCTGCGTGAAAAACGTTTTGCAACGCTGTGCGCGCCTTTGCCCCCTCTTGCAATTTGTGCGCAAAGGGTGTAAAATACAGTCACAATCAAATACAGGGGAGCTTGTGAAGCAGGCTGAGAGGAAGTACTTAAACTTCGACCCTTTTACCTGATGCGGATAATGCCGCCGTAGGAAGTCAGAATGGATGATTTTTTGCAGGAGGCACCGCGGAAGGTGTCTCCTGTTTTTTGTTGTGTACCTATTACCATTAAGGAGGATACCTTGTACTTTTCTGCGGAAGTGCCGCAGCGGGCTGAGGGGGAGCGCCCTGAGCTTTGTGACCGTCAGCGATGGGAAGCCGTGTTCCGGCGTGAGAGGAGACCAGAAAGTCTCGACCGCTTCTTATAGTTCCTGCGCCGGGTCTGGCACCGGGTGCGGGCTGTTTGCGGAGGCGCTGTATGGTTTTGCTGCTTCCGCAGGTTTGGAGAGGAGCCTTGCCTTATGAAAAAAATCTCTGTGAAAAAGCTGGCGCTGGCCGGCATGCTGTGCGCTCTGTGCGTGGTGGGCAGCGTATTCAGCTTCCCCATGTTCGGCAGCAAATGTGCACCCATCCAGCACATGGTCAATGTGACCTGCGCGGTGCTGCTTGGCCCGTGGTGGGGCGTGGGCGTGGCCTTTGTGGCCTCGCTGCTGCGCAATCTGCTGGGTCTGGGCAGCCTGATGGCCTTCCCCGGCAGCATGTTCGGCGCACTGCTGTGCGGCCTTGTGTACCATAAGACCAAAAACATCCTTGCCACCATGGTGGGCGAGGTGTTCGGCACCAGCATTCTGGGCGGCCTGTGCGCTTACCCGGTGGCCATCTTCCTCATGGGCAAGAGCGCCGGCGACATCGCGTTCTATGCCTACATCGTGCCGTTCCTCATCTCCACTGCAGTGGGTTCCATCATTGCGGGCGTGCTGGTGTACAGCCTGCAGCGCTCCGGCGCTCTGCACAGCATGCAGAAGAGCCTTTCCTGACGGAGGGGCACCCGAATGTTCAAAACAGAATTCGAGAACCTGCGCCGCACCTGCCCGCTCATCCATAACATTACCAACTACGTCACCGTGAACGACTGCGCCAACATGGTGCTGGCCTGCGGTGCTTCGCCCATCATGGCCGACGATGCCGCCGAGGTGGAGGACATCACCACCATCTGCGGCGGTCTGAACATCAACATCGGCACCCTGAACAGCCGCACCATCACCAGCATGCTGCTGGCGGGCAAAAAGGCAAACCAGCTGGGCCATCCTGTGGTGCTGGACCCGGTGGGTGCGGGTGCATCCCGCCTGCGCACCGACACGGCTTTCCGCCTGCTCCGGGACGTAAAGTTCACCGTGATTCGCGGCAACATCTCGGAGATCAAAACGCTGGCCTCCGGCGCGGGAACCACCAAGGGCGTGGATGCCGATGTGGCCGATAAAGTTACTGAGGAAAATCTGGACAGTGCCGTGGCCTTTGCCAAGGCCTTTGCAGCCCAGACGGGTGCCGTTATTGCCATTACCGGTGCCATCGACATCGTGGCCGATGCCGAAAAAGCCTACTGCATCCGCAACGGCAATGCTATGATGAGCAGCATCACCGGTACGGGCTGCCAGCTTTCGGCCCTCACGGCGGCGTTCGTTACCGCCAACCCCGGACATCCGCTGGAAGCCGCTGCAGCCGCAGTGTGCGCCATGGGGCTTGCGGGCGAGATCGCCCACAAGCGCCTGACCCCGCTGGACGGCAACTCCACCTACCGCAATTATATCATCGATGCCATTTACAATATGACCCCGGATCAGCTGGAAGAAGGAGCAAACTATGAAGTGCGATAAGCAGAACATGCTTCTGTATGCCGTCACCGACCACGCATGGGTGGGCAAACAGACCCTCTATGAACAGGTGGAGAGCGCCCTGAAGGGCGGTGTCACCTGTGTGCAGCTGCGTGAAAAAGAGCTGGACGACGAAGCTTTTCTGAAAGAGGCTGTGGAGATCCATGCTCTGTGCCAGCGCTACGGCGTGCCGTTCTTTGTGAACGACAATGTGGACATTGCCATCCGCTGCCACGCCGAGGGCGTGCATGTGGGGCAGGAGGATATGGCCGCAGCGCAGGTGCGCGCCCGTGTGGGCGAGGGAATGATGATCGGCGTTTCCGTCCACAGTGTGGAGGAAGCACTGGAAGCCGTCAAGCACGGCGCAGACTGCCTTGGCGTGGGCGCAGCCTTTGCCACCCACACCAAGACCGATGTGGATGTTCTGCCCCACGAGACCCTGAAGGCCATCTGTGATGCCGTGGACATCCCGGTGGTGGCCATTGGCGGCATCCACAAGGAGAACATCCTGCAGCTCAAGGGCACCGGTGTGGATGGCGTGGCCCTTGTGAGCGCCATCTTTGCAGCAGACGACATCGAGACCGAGTGCAAAGAGTTGAAAGCCCTGTCGGAGCAGATCATCTGACCGATCCCGCGGCAAACCGGGGACACCACCTTGGGCCGCGTTATAAAATTCATGGAGAAAACCAACATGAAAAGCGTATTTTGCGCAGGTGCCGGCATCCAGAACGTTCTGTTTTTTCTGAATGACGGCTGCCTTTCCCTACCCTTGTATGACCAGCACCCTGCTGTTCAGAGATAAACTGTCATTTGGAGGAACAGAGCGTATGCAGACTTATACCACTCAGATGGATGCTGCCCGCAAGGGCATCATCACGCCGCAGATGGAGATCGTGGCTAAAAAAGAGTATCGCACCACCGAGGAGATCCGCCAGTGGGTGGCCGAGGGCAAGGTTGCCATCCCGGCCAACAAGCACCACGAGTGTTTGAACCCCGAGGGTGTCGGCTCCATGCTGCGCACCAAGATCAACGTGAACCTTGGTGTCTCCCGCGACTGCAAGGACTACAACGTGGAGATGCAGAAGGTGATGAGCGCCGTCAACATGGGTGCCGAAGCCATTATGGATCTTTCCAGCCACGGCAACACCCAGCCCTTCCGCCAGAAGCTGACCCACGAGTGCCCGGTGATGATCGGTACCGTGCCGGTGTACGATTCGGTCATCCACTATCAGCGCGATCTGGCTGAGCTGACCGCACAGGACTTCATCGATGTGGTGCGCCTGCATGCAGAGGACGGTGTGGACTTTGTTACCCTGCACTGCGGCATCACCCGCAAGACCATCGAGCAGATCCGCAAGCACAAGCGCAAGATGAACATTGTCAGCCGCGGCGGCTCTCTGGTGTTTGCATGGATGAGCATGACCGGCAACGAGAACCCCTTCTACGAGCACTTTGACGAGATCTGCGAGATCTGCGCCGAGCACGATGTGACCATCTCGCTGGGCGACGCCTGCCGTCCCGGCTGTCTGGCTGACGCCACCGATGTGTGCCAGATCGAGGAGCTGGTGCGTCTGGGCGAGTTGACCAAGCGCGCATGGGCACACAACGTGCAGGTGATGGTGGAAGGCCCCGGCCATGTGCCCCTGAATCAGGTGGCTGCCAACATGGAGGTGCAGAAGAGCATCTGCATGGGCGCACCCTTCTATGTGCTGGGACCCCTCGTCACAGATATCGCCCCCGGTTACGACCACATCACCGCTGCCATCGGCGGCGCTGTGGCTGCAGCCAGCGGTGCAGCTTTCCTGTGCTATGTGACCCCCGCCGAGCATCTGGCTCTGCCCAATGTGGACGATGTGAAGCAGGGCATCGTGGCCTCCAAGATCGCTGCCCACGCCGCCGATATTGCCAAGGGCATCCCCCACGCCCGGGACATCGACGATAAGATGGGCGATGCCCGCCGTGTGCTGGACTGGGATGCACAGTTCGCCTGCGCACTGGACCCGGAGACCGCAAAGGCCATCCGCGATGCCCGCCTGCCGGAGGACGACCACAGCGACACCTGCAGCATGTGCGGCAAGTTCTGTGCTGTGCGCAGCATGAACAAGGCGCTGGCCGGTGAGTACATCGACATTCTGTAAAAATCTTCTGTTTTGCGCGCAGCAGCGTGCATCTTCCTCCGCCGCCCGGTATGACCGCCGGGCGGCTTTTGTGTTGTAATTCCAAAAAGATTGTGTTAAAATAACAATAAGGCGCTGATTGCAAAATTGGTGGTCATGCTTTCTATCCCGTATCGCTGGTTTTTCTATTTCTACATAGAACAAGCAGAGGTCCGGGAGGAAACTTTTTTGAAAGTACCCTGCCCGGAGCCTTGAAGGCGAAGAGCAACGGCAACGACCGCCGCCAGTGGCGGAAACAGGGAGTTGCTGTTGGGGCCGCGGCCTGCAAGATGCGAGTGCCGCCCAAGGCACGAAGCAGATGCAGGGAGCCGCAACCCGGATATATCGAATGAATCTGCTGGAGACTCTCGCATTGCTCACGTTCATTCTCGCGTTGTTGAGCTTGGTCGTGGATGTGATCCGTCTGACCGTTGAGGTCATGGCAAAGTTTTCCCAGATGAAAAGCGATGATAACAAAAAAGATTGACCGCCTCACAGTTCCCCAACTCGAGCGGTCAATCTTTTTGACTAACGGGATGGAAAGCTGACCTTTGCAGTCAGCGCCCCTTCTGTTTGTAGTATAATCGAAGCTATGTGATTTGTCAAGTTATCCTGTTCCATCGATTATTTCTATCAATATTTTAGATTTTACAATTCTTCTGTACTGTACTATAATGAAGTTATCGTCTTCATTCCATTGATCTACAGGAGGAATCTGCCTTGCTGGTAAATCTTATCGAATCCGTCTATCGCCTGCTGTGGGGCGACCTGTTCACCATCCCGCTGGGCGGCGGCATCGGCATTTCCTTCATGGTGGTGCTGCTGTTCACGGCGGGCATCTGGTTCACCTGCCGCACCCGTCTTTTGCCGGTGCGGCTGTTCCGGGATATGATCGCCGCCGTGTGCGAGAAAAAGCAGGGCAGGGACGGCCTTTCCTCCTTCCAGACGCTGGTCATTTCCACCGCCACCCGCGTGGGCATGGGCAATCTGGTGGGCGTGGTGGCCGCTGTTTCTGCAGGCGGTGCCGGTGCGGTGTTCTGGATGTGGGTCACTGCCATTCTGGGTGCGTCCACCTCCTTTATCGAATCCACCCTTGCCCAGAAATACCGCCAGCCCGACCCGCTGTACGGCGGCTGGCGCGGCGGCCCGGCCTACTATCTGCATGTGCTGGCGGAGCGCAGGCGCGGCAAAAAGCTCAAACGCTCTGTGGTAGCGGCGCTGTTTGCGGTGTCTGGTCTCATCTGCTGGTGCGGCATCAGTCAGGTGATCTCCAACTCGGTCAGTTCTGCGTTTGAAAATGCGTTCCATATTCCGCCGCTTACTACCACACTGGTGCTCACGGCCATTGCGGCGGTGATCGTGCTGCGCAAGAATGCCACCGTGAAAAGTCTGGACGTGATGGTGCCCATCATGGCGGTGTGCTATTTTGTCATCACCGTGGGCATCGTGCTGTTCAACCTGCCCAAGCTCCCGGCGGTGTTCGGGCGCATCTTTGCGGAAGCGTTCGGTCTGCGGCAGGCCGTGGCTGGCGGCTTTGGTGCTGTGCTGATGAACGGTGTCAAGCGCGGCCTGTTCTCCAACGAAGCGGGCAGCGGTTCGGCACCCTGTGCAGCTGCCGCCGCAGAGTGCGACGACCCGGTCAAGATGGGCTTTGTGCAGGCACTGGGCGTGCTGATCGATACGGTGGTGATCTGCAGCTGCACGGCTTTTTTGATGCTGCTGGTGCCGCAGGAGATCACAGAAGGACTTGCGGGCATGGACCTTTTGCAGACTGCCCTGCAGTACCATCTGGGCGGCTTTGGTGTCGTGTTCATTGCGGCCACGCTGGCGCTGTTCAGCTTTTCCACCTTTCTGGGCGTTTTGTACTATGCCCGCGGCAATGTGGCCTATCTGTGCGGCGACAACTGGTGGAGCCAGACCGTGTATAAGCTGATCGCGTTGGCCATGCTGGTGATCGGCGGTATGCAGGCCTACACGGTGGTGTGGGATCTGGGCGACGTGGGCATTGGCCTGATGACCATTTTCAACATGATAGCCTTGGTGCCCATGGCAAAGGAAGCGCTTGCCGCCCTGAACGACTACGAAAAACGCAAAAAACTGCAGTAAATAGCAAAGGCCCGGCTCCCTGTAACATGGGAACCGGGCCTTTCAGGTTATTTTATTGCAGATCAGATTTGTTTAAAAGCAGCCCGCCTGCAAGCCCGGCCAGCGCAGGCAGCACCCAGCCAAAGCCCATGCTGCCCAGCGGCAGAGCGTTGGCGGCGGCAGATACTGCCCCCAGCGGCAGCGCAGCGGCGATGCTCTGCAGGGCGGTCAGGCCCATGCACAGCGGATACACCGCCCGGTGCTTTTCAAGGCCCGGCATAAAGGAAAGCAGGATCAGCACGATGGCTGCGGGATAAATGGCGTTCAGCACCGGAGTGGACAGCCGGATGATGGCAGCAAGGCCGAGGTTCGATACCAGCATACTGGCCACAGCAAAAAAAGCTGCGATGGCAGGGTAGGGGATGCGGGGCAGAAGCTGATGAAAATACTGCCCCACACAGGCGATCAGGCCCACGCAGGTGTTGAAGCATGCGATCACAAAAATGGCCGCAATAAGCACAAGGCCCGCCCGGCCGAACAGTGTTTGTGCCAGAGCGGTGAGCACCTCGGCACCGGTGGCAAGGCCCGGATACACCGTGCCGGTCTCGGCCCCGGCGTGGCCCAGCATGGCGTAGACCACCAGCATCAGCCCGCCTGCAATAAAACCGGCCCGGATGGTGCCGCCCTCCACGGCACGGCTTTCTGTGACACCCCGGGCGCGGATGTTCAGGGCAATGACCGCGCCAAAATTCAGCCCGGCCAGCGTGTCCATGGTCTGGTAGCCGTACAGGATGCCCTGCACAGCGGGCAGGGCTGCGTACTCTGCACTGGGTGTGCCGTAGTGTGCCGCCAGCGGATGGATGAGACACCCGGCAAACAGCACCACGATGAGCACGATCAGGCAGGGGCAGAGGATGCGGCCCAGCCAGTCGGTAAGCTTTTCCGGCCGCAGCGCCACCAGAAAGGCCGCTGTAAAAAACAGCACCGAGTAGGCCAGCTGCAGCCCGGTACCGCCGCCTATCAGCGGCACCAGCATCTGGAAGGAGGTACTGGCGGTGCGGGGAATGGCAAGGCAGGGCCCGATGGAAAGATACACCAGAATGGTGAACACCATGGCAAACACCGGGTGCACCCGGCTGGCAAGCTTGTCCAGACCGCCTGCCTGTGCCACGGCCACCACGCCCGCAATGGGCAGGCCGACGGCGCTGACGGCAAGGCCCGCAAAGGCGGGCCAGAGGTTCACGCCCGCCTGCGCGCCCAGATGCGGCGGGAAGATCAGGTTCCCGGCTCCAAAAAACATGGAAAATAGCGTAAAACTGACCAAAAGCAGGCTTTTGCCGGAGAGCTTCTGCATAGGACAGACACCTCATTTCTTTCTTTCTTGCATCAAAGATGACAGAGATTCATACAGTTCAGTTTATCGTTTTATTGATTTCATGTCAAGAAAGAAAAACATGAAGAAAAGTAATGGCAGGCATGATAAGCTCTTATGCATCATGATGCACGGGTCATTGGCGTTTGGAAAGAGATATGGTATTATAATGTATAATGTAGAACTGAGCAGGCCATCAGGGCGCTTTCTCCGCGAAATTCGGGGCTTCCAGTTCCCGCCCTGTTGCCTTATGGCAACAGGGTCCTATCCTCGGATCATTCGCTGAAGAAACACCCTGCCGTCCTGCATTTATTTGTAATCAGGAGCAGGTAAGTTTATGAAGCGACATAAACAATTTTTTCAGCGGCTGGGCGCTGCGGCCTTCTGGCTGGCGGTGTGGCAGTGCGCCGCCATGGCGGTGGGACAGGAGGTGTTCCTTGTTTCGCCGGTGCAGGCGGTGCGCACTCTTTTGCAGCTTTTGCCGCAGGCAGAGTTCTGGCAGCGGGTGGGTTTCAGCTCCGGGCGCATTCTGCTGGGTTTTGGGCTGGGCGTGGCCGTAAGCATCGTGCTGGCTGTGGCCGCACAGGCGTGGCACACGGCAGATGTGCTGCTTGCTCCGGTGCTGCAGCTGGTCAAAGCCACGCCGGTGGCAAGCTTTATCATTCTGGCGCTGGTGTGGGTGCGGGGGGCATCGCTTTCGGTGCTCATCAGCTTTTTAATGGTGCTGCCGGTGCTGTACGGTGCGGTGCGCACCGGCATCCAGAGCGCAGACCCACAGTTGTTGGAGATGACGAAGGTGTTTCGCCTTCCGCTGGGCCGACGGCTGCGGGCGGTGTGGCTGCCTGCGGTGCTGCCGGCCTTCCGGCAGGGATGCAGCGTGGCCCTTGGCATCTGCTGGAAGAGCGGTGTTGCCGCTGAGGTGATCGGCCTGCCCAATGGCAGCATCGGCGATGCACTCTACCGGGCCAAGATCACCCTTTCCACCGGAGAGCTGTTCGCATGGACGTTTGTGATCATCCTGCTCAGCGCCGGGTTTGAAAAGCTGTTCCTGCTGCTTCTGGACTGCGTGACCCGCGCCGTGACCGGGGAGGTGCCGCAATGCTGACCATCGAGCATCTGACAAAACAGTTCGGGGAGAAAACGCTGTTCCGGGATCTCTGCCTCACGGTGGAAGGCCCGGCGGTACTGTGGGCACCCAGCGGCTGGGGCAAGACCACATTGCTGCGCATCCTCATGGGGCTGGAAGAACCCACTTCTGGCATAGTACAGGGCGTTGGCCGGGTGGCAGCAGTGTTTCAGGAAGACCGGCTCTGCTCGCAGCTGACAGCTGTGCAGAACGTGACGCTGGTATTGCCCGGCAGTGCAGAACAATACAAGGAGCAAATCATAAAAGATTTTCAACAGTTTGGCATGGATGCTGCCGCACTGGCCCTGCCTGCAGCACGGCTTTCCGGCGGACAGAAGCGCCGCACGGCTCTGCTGCGGGCTTTGTGGGCCGCCAGCGATACGCTGCTGTTAGACGAACCCTTTACCGGCATGGACCCGGACACCCTTGCCGCTGCTGCGGCGCTGCTGCGGGAGCGCTGCGGAGAAAAGCCTGTCTTGCTGGCTACCCATGACCGCGAAGCCATCCGCCTTCTGGGCTGGCCGGTGGTTGAGCTGGAAAATGCCTGAGCCTGCATCTATCCTATAGAATGAAAAATCGGAAAGACCAGAACGGCCTTTCCGATTTTTTGCTGCTTGGAATATTTTACTGAAAAATACGCAGGGGATACGGAAAACTGCATCAGTTCAGCAGCTTTGCCGGGTCAAGGTACTGCTCACCCTGCAGTACTTCCAGATGGATATGCGTCTCCTCGGCGCATTCGTTGGGAATGCTGCCTGCACGGCCAAGTATCTGGCCCACACTCACTTCGTCGCCGGTCTGCACCGTGGGGTCGGCTGTGCCGCACACCCGCCACAGGTGCCCGGCGCTGTCCTCGATGCACACCACACTGCCCCAGCGGCTATCGGTGTCCACGGCGGTCACCTTACCGGCGGCGGGAGCACACACCTGTGCATCCTGCGCACAGGCGTAGTCCACACCGTTGTGGGTGCGCCAGTCGCCAAGGGTGCTGCTGTACACCAGCTCATCGCCGCTGTAGACGTTCAAGACCCTGCCCGAGACGGGCTGCGTGGAGGCAGGCGCAGCTGAACTGCTGGCAGGCGAGGATGCGCCCTGCAGTGCGGAGGGTTCGTGCACCAAACCAGAGCCAGACTGCGCCCCAGAAGAGGACGCAGAGGATGCGGGCTTGGGTACATTTGCCGCAGATTCTGCGGCGTCGGTCACGGGCTGCTGCCATACATCGTCCTCCTGTGGGTCAAGGGTGAGCTGCGGCTCCGGTGCAGGTTCTTCCTGCGGGGTCGTTAGGTCGTCGTAGCTCTTTTTCAGTTCATCCCGCACGGTGCGCACTGCCCACACGCCCGCCGCTGCGGCTGCGACGAGACAGGCCAGCAGTGCCAGTGTAAAGCCCCTGCTGCGCAAAAACTTTTTGATCTGCTCCATTGTCGTTACTCCCATCTGCTGCATTGTGTACGCATTGCTTCTGGGCTTAGTGTGGGACAGCAGGGCAGGTTTTATGCATTCTTTTATTTAAATGCCCTCCGCGTTGCTCTGGGCATATTTAGAGGAAATGATATTTTGTAATATAGCAGCCTAGCCAGACCTGCGGGTCTGGCTGGGCTGCACTTTCACAGGAAGGGCCGCAGCCGGAAAATGCATCTTCCCTCTGTGGCCTTCTGTGTTGATGCCCAGAGCGAAGCGGAGGATATTCTAAATGATATTACCAAACAAAAAGGCCCTCCCTTTTCGGGAGAGCCTTTGCGGATCAAAAATCAGTTGCGGCGGCGGCTGTTCATGCCCAGCAGGCGCACAACATACAGGAAAATGTTGATGAAGTCCAGATACAACGTCAGTGCACCGTAAATGGAAGCCTTCTCGGCCAGCTCGCCGTCATAGGCGTAGTAGGAGAACATCTGGCTCAGTTTCTGGGTATCATAGGCGGTCAGCAGCATGAACACTACCAGACCGACAGCGCTGTACAGCACCGTGGTAAGGAAGCTCATGCCGAACAGCATGCCCACAAAGCCGGTGATGATGAGCGCGAACAGGCCCATCATCAGCTTGGGACCCCAGCCGGACAGATCCTTGTGGGTAGTAGTGCCGTAGACCGCCATCAGGCCGAAGTACAGCGAAGTGGCAAGGAAGGCCAGCACCAGAGTGCCCAGATCAAATATCAGGAAGTAGTAGCTCAGCACCATGCCGTTGAGCAGTGCATAGGCAAAGAAGGTGGCTCTTGCACCGCCCACCGACATGTTCTGCACGCGGGAGCTGAGCACATACACCAGCACCAGCTCTGCGATGGTGAACACCAGATACAGCGAGTTGACGACGTACAGCAGCGGGGTAGCGGCTGTAACGAACGCCGCTGCAAAGGTGATGAGCAGGCCTACCGCCATCCAGCGGTAGGTGCGGTTCATATAGTCAGCCGAGGTCATGGCAGGCTCCGTGTAGCCTCGATCGTAACCATTGTAATTGTAATCCATATGGGACTCCTCCAGTCTCTTTCTGCCGGAACACTTTTTCCTTGCTCCGGTCTACGGAATATAGTATACTGCATAGAAATGAACGTTTCATGAAAAAGGCTGTGATATTGTATGTCTCTTGGGCTTTATTTACACATACCCTACTGTTTTTCCAAATGCAGATACTGCGATTTCTATTCCCATCCCGGTGAGCGCGGCGTACCGGAAGCTTATGTGGATGCGCTTTTGCGGGAGCTTTCCCGCTTTGCGCCGGAAGCACCTCTGCAGCCGGACACCCTTTATTTTGGCGGCGGCACGCCCAGCCTGCTGCGCCCGGAGCAGGCAAAACAGCTGATCGATGCGGCCCGGCCGATGCCGGGGGCCGAGATCACACTGGAAGCAAACCCGGAGACGGTGACGGAAGAAAGCCTTGCAGGCTTCCGGGAGGCGGGCGTGAACCGCATCTCTTTCGGGGTGCAGTCTGCCCGGGATACCCAGCTGCGCACACTGGGCAGGCCGCACACGGCAAAGCAGGCGCGGGCTGCATTTGCCGCCGCGCGGCGCGCAGGCTTTGCGAACATCAGCGGCGACATCATGCTGGCACTGCCGCACTACACCGAAGCCGAGTTTGACGAAACGCTGGAACTGATCGAGGGTGGTGGGGCTACCCATATTTCGGCATATCTGCTGAAGATCGAGCCGGATTCGGCCTTTGGTAAACATCCGCCCGAAGGCCTGCCCACCGGCGATGAAGCCGCCGATTTTTACCTTTATGCAGTGGAACAGCTGGAACACCACGGCTACAAACAGTACGAGATCTCCAACTTTGCAAAGCCCGGCTATGAGGGCAGACACAACCTCATTTACTGGGACTGCGGCGACTATCTGGGCCTTGGCCCGGCGGCGCACTCCTGCATGGGCGGCAGACGGTTCTACTACCCGCCGGACACCGCCGCTTTCCTGAACGATGCCGCCGCCCCGGTGATGGACGGCAGCTGCGGCGCAGAGGACTACCTTATTTTACAGCTGCGCCTGCGCAAAGGCCTTTCGCTGGATGCATACAAAAAACTTTACGGGAAAGAATTTTCCACCGCACAGCTGGCCTTTGTGCAAAACTGCGTCCGGGCGGGCTATGTAAGCTTTGATGGCCGCACCCTTGCCCTGACCCCGGCGGGTCTCATCGTGCAGAACAGCATCCTTGCCCAGCTGTTGTAATTGGCAGAAATACGGCAACACATTGCTTTTGTGTGTCGATTCTGGTATGATATACTCGTATTATTAGGCGATGGGAGAGAAAACGGATGGCGAAAGTATTGATCGTCGGCGCAGGCGCGGCAGGACTGATGGCGGCGGGTGCCGCCGTGCGGCAGGGGCATCAGGTGACGGTGCTAGAACACATGGACAAGCCCGGCCAGAAGATCCTTGTCACCGGCAAGGGCCGCTGCAATGTGACCAACGACTGCCCGGCAGAGGAATTTCTACGCCATGTGCGCACGAACCCGCGCTTTCTGTATTCGTCGCTGGGGGCCTTTCCACCGGAAAAGACCATGGAACTGTTCGAGGGCCTTGGCGTGGAGCTGAAGGTGGAGCGCGGACGCCGGGTGTTCCCGGTATCCGACAAGGCCGAAGAGATCCGGCAGGCTCTTTTGCGCTATGCGCAGGATGCTGAACTCGTGCATGACGGCGCGAAAAAGCTGCTATTGGAAGAGGTAACACCGGAGCCGGAAGCAGCTCCCGCCGCACCGGAAAACCCGCGCCACCCCAAAAAGAAAAAGGCAGGCCCGGCACTGCGGTGCATCGGTGTGCGGGGCACCTCCGGCCGGGAGTACCGGGCGGATGCCGTGCTGGTGGCCACCGGCGGCGTGAGCTACCCCACCACCGGCTCTACCGGCGACGGCTACAAACTGGCCCAGCAGGCCGGGCACACCCTCATCGAGCCGGTGCCCAGTCTGGTCAGTCTTGTGAGTCATGACGCGGACTGCAAAAAGATGATGGGCTTGGCGCTGAAAAACGTCACCCTGACCCTGTTCGAGGACAGCAAGGCCATTTTTGACGAGCAGGGCGAAATGCTGTTCACTCATTTTGGCATCAGCGGCCCGCTGACTTTGAGCGCATCCAGCCATCTGGGCGACATGAAAAAACACAAGTATCATGCGGAGATCGACCTCAAGCCCGCTCTCAGCGAGGAACAGCTTTACGACCGCATCACGCGGGATTTTGCCCTGCTGGCAAACCATGCGGCGCAGGGCGCGCTGGTAAAGCTTTTGCCGTCCAGTATGCAGCCGGTGATGGTGGCGCGCTGGGGCATCGACCCGGCTACTAAGGCAAACCAGATCACCCGGGAGCAGAAGAGGGAGCTGGTGCAGCTGATGAAGCACTGGCGGGTGTCCATTGATGCCCGGGGCGATCTGGCCCACGCGGTGATCACCAGCGGCGGCGTGTCCGTGCGGGAGGTGGACCCCAAAACCATGCAGAGCAAAAAGGCGCTGGGCCTTTACTTTGCAGGCGAAGTGCTGGATGTGGATGCCTATACCGGCGGCTACAACCTGCAGATCGCCTTCTGCACTGCACAGGCGTTTGCAAAAAATCTGTAATTACAGATAAAACAATTTTAAATGCCCTCCGCGCTGCTCTGGGCATATTTATTAGAATAGATTTTTTTGATTTGTATTTTGAAAACGACTGCGGTCGTTTTCAAAATACGTTTTCACAAAAAGAGTTATTGCCGGGATAGTCTCACAGACCGCTGCGCAACTGTTCCTGAAGGGAACGAGCAGCAATGCAGTTCTCCGTTACGACCCCACTTGTGAAAAATCAAATCTGGAAAATCCGCAGATTTTCCAGATTTGTAAATATTTAAAATAATTTTCCGTTGAAGATGGCCACAGCGAATGCGGAGGCCATTTTAAATTGTTCAGTTTAAAAAAGGAGAGATACAACATGGTATCTGTTGCGATCGACGGGCCTGCAGGTGCAGGCAAATCTACGCTGGCACGCCGTCTGGCGGCTGAAATGGGCTATATTTATGTGGATACCGGTGCCATGTACCGCGCCATCGGCCTGTATGCCCTGCGCGCAGGCAAGGACCCTAAGGACAACGACGCAGTGAACGCGCTGCTTCCCCAGATCGAGCTGCGGCTGGCCTCCATTGAGGGCGAGCAGCACATTTATTTAAAGGAAGAGGATGTGAGCACCGCCATCCGCACCGAGGCCGCAGGTATGGCTGCCTCTGCCGTGGGCGCAAACCCGGCTGTGCGCGCCTTTCTGCTGGAACTGCAGCGGGATATGGCCAAAAAGCAGGACGTGCTGATGGATGGACGCGACATCGGCACGGTGGTGCTGCCGGATGCCACGGTGAAGATCTTCCTCACCGCCACGCCGGAAGCCCGCGCCACACGCAGGTGGAAAGAGTATCAGGCCAAGGGCATCGATACTCCCTATGAAGAGGTGTTGGCCGACGTGAAGCAGCGGGACTATCAGGACACCCACCGTGCCGCTGCACCCCTGAAGCAGGCGGACGATGCCGTGCTGCTGGACACTTCGGAGCTGGATTTTGAACAGAGCCTTGCTGCAATGAAGAAGATCATTGCGGAGAAAGTGAATAAAACGATAAAATGATATTATATTACATCTTAGTGCCCTTTGCGTGGCTTTTGTGGCATATCGGTTTCCGCATCCATGTAGAGGGGCGCGAAAACCTGAAAAAGGTGCAGACCAAAGGCTGCATCCTTGCGCCCACCCATGTCTCCGCCATCGACCCGGTGTTCATCGTGGTCACCCGGTGGAGCAGGCGGATGGTCGTATTTGCCAAGAAGGAACTGTTCGAGATCAACGGCTTCCTGACATGGTTCTTCCGGTGCTGCGGCGCGGTGTGCGTGCGCGGCACAAAGGATGAGATGGCTGCCATCGAGCAGACCGTTGAAGCCTGCAAAAACGGCAAGACCCTGCTCATCTTCCCGGAGGGGACCCGCGAAAAGGACGGAAAGCTTCTGCCGCCCAAGAGCGGACTGTTCGTCATTGCGGCGGGGGCCGGGGTGGACGTAGTGCCCTGCCGCATCCTGTACGATACGCCGGATGGAAAAATGCACCTGTTCTGCAAAGTACGGGTGATCTACGGCGAGCCGATGCCTGCAGAGCAGTTTGCCATGGAGAGCCGCCGCGACACCAAAAAGCTGCGTGCCAACAAGCAGGCCCTACTGGATGCGTGGGAAAAGATGGGGGCGTAAAAGATGGAGATCCGAGTTGCCAAAACGGCGGGGTTCTGCTTTGGTGTCAAGCGGGCGGTGGATCTGACCTATGGCCTGCTGAACGAAGGCTGCAAGGTGGCCACCCTCGGCCCGCTGATCCATAACCCGCAGGCTGTGGAGGATATGCAGAAAAAGGGTGCCCTTGTGGCGGATGCCATCGCCGATGTGCCCGCCGGGTACGAGGTGGTCATCCGCAGTCACGGCGTGCCGCGCACCGTGTACGACGAGCTGGATGCGCGCGGCATCACCTACCATGATGCCACCTGTCCCTTCGTGCAGAAGATCCAGCGCATTGCCGCCGAGGCCGAAAAGGCGGGGGCAGTGCTGCTTGTGGCAGGCGACAAGACCCATCCGGAGGTGCAGGGGATCGTGGGCCACACCCGCGGAGAGGTGTTCGTTTTTGCCGATCTGGCCGAGTTGAAGGCATGGAAAGGCCCCTCTGACCCGCAAAAACCCCTGTTTGCAGTTGCACAGACCACATTTCAGGTTACAAAATGGCAAGAAAGTTCGGAGTTTCTCAAAAAAGCCTATACAAACGCCCGAATTTTTGATACAATATGTAATGCGACGTGGGCGAGGCAACAGGAAGCGGAAGACCTCAGCCAAAAATGCGACATCATTGTTGTCATTGGCGGTCATCATTCTTCCAATACCCAAAAGCTGGTACAGGTCGCCGCAAAACACACGCGTGCCGTAACGGTCGAGACAGCGAGCGAACTTCGGCCGGAATGGTTTGCAGATGTTAAAGTGGCGGGCGTGACAGCCGGGGCTTCAACGCCATCGTCTATTATTGAGGAGGTACTTAACAGTATGAGCGCAGAAATCAATGACAGCATGAGCTTTGAGGAGATGCTGAATGCATCCGAGGAAAAGCGTGTTCATGCAGGCAGTATTGTGAAAGGAATCGTGACCAGCATCTCTGCCAACGAGATCCAGGTGGATATCGGAGCGAAGCAGACCGGCTTTGTCAAGCTGAGCGAGCTGACCGATGATTCCTCCGCCAAGGTCGAAGACCTGGTGAAGGTTGGCGATGAGCTGGACCTCATCGTCGAGAAGGTTATGGATCAGGATGGCGTCATCCAGCTCTCCCGCAAGAAGCTCGCATCTCGCAAGGGCATGGAAGAGATCGCTAAGGCCGCTGAGTCCGGCGAGGTCGTCGAAGGCGATGTCACCGAGTTCAACAAGGGCGGCGTTGTGGTCAACGTCAAGGGCGTCAAGGTGTTCGTTCCTCGTTCTCAGGCTACTATGCGCCGTGATGAGGACTACACCGCTCTGGTTGGCCAGCACGTTCAGCTGGTTGTCACCGAGTGCTCCGGCCGCAAGATCGTCGGCAGCATCAACAAGGTGACCGCTGAGCAGAACAAGGCAAAGCGTGAAGAGTTCTGGGCAAACGTTGAGGTGGGCAAGACCTACACCGGCGTTGTCAAGAGCCTGACTTCTTACGGTGCATTCGTCGATATCGGCGGTGTGGACGGTCTGTGCCACATCAGCGAGCTGAGCTGGAACCGCATCAAGCATCCCTCCGAGGTCGTCTCCGTTGGCGACACCATCGAAGTGTATGTGAAGGACATCGACACCGAGAACCACAAGGTCTCTCTGGGCTACAAGAAGGCCGAGGACAACCCCTGGGAGCAGCTGAAGAACAACTACCCCATCGGCAGCACCTTCCATGCTCCGGTCGTCTCCCTGACCAAGTTCGGTGCATTCGTCCGCATCCTGCCGGGTGTTGATGGTCTGGTCCACATCAGCGAGATCAGCAATGACCGCGTTGAGAAGGTCTCTGACGTACTGAAGGTCGGCGATATGGTCGATGTGAAGCTGCTGGATGTCGACTTCGACAAGAAGCGCATCAGCCTGTCTATGAAGGCCCTGCTGAACGACGACGCTGAGTAATCAGCCTTTCGTTCGGAAGAAAAGCTTCTGACACAATGCGATCAACAGCCCCGTTGCCGGGAAAACGGCGGCGGGGCTGTTTTTGTTAAGGAGAGAACCCTCTCAGTCACCTGCGGTGACAGCTCCCCCGAAGGGGAGAGCTTTTGGCAAAAGAGGGCAGGCTCGCCGCGCCCGCAATAAAACCTCGCCCTTCGGGAGAGGTGGACGCGAGCAGCGCGAGCGGACGGAGAGGGTTTGACGAACTATGATAAATTTTTTCAAGAAACACTGGGAAGTGCTGAGCTATCTGGTTTTCGGCGTGCTGTGCACTTTGCTGAACATTGTGCTGTATGCGCTGTTCAACAAGCTGTTTGGCTATACAGCCGCCAACAGCTGGGGCAATGTGCTGGATAACATCATCTGCATCCTGTTTGCCTACTGCACCAACCGCGCCTTTGTGTTCCGCAGCAAAACGCATGGCAAGGCCATGGCGAGGGAATTTGGTGCATTCGTCACCTGTCGTCTGGGTACAATGCTGCTGGACACTGCAATTATGCTGGTGCTGGGCAATCTGCTGGCTGCGCAGGGTGCAGCGCTGATGGACGAGCTGATGCAGGGGGTGCTGAGCGTGGTGGCCCACTGGCTTGGCCCGGATACGGCCATCCAGATGGCAGCCTCCTATGCAGGCACACCGGCGGGGGTCACGGATGGCTCTGCCGCTATTGCCGTCATCGGCGGTGCAGACGGCCCCACGGCGATCTTCGTTACCAGCCGCTACAATGCGCAGGCACTGTGGGGCTTTGCCGTGAAGGTCTTTTCCAATGTACTGGTGATCGTGCTGAACTATGTGTTCAGCAAGCTGATCATCTTTAAAAATCGCAAGTGAGATATTTTCTCCGCCGCAGGCGGAGAAAATATCCAATATAATTTAGGAGGTACGGTTTTATGAAGCGTGGTCTGAAAGGTTTTGCATTTCTGGTCTCCGGTCTGGTGCTGGGCATCATTGGTGCAACGGTCTCAGCAACTGCAATTGCCCTGAGTGCTGTCGGCATGGCGAAGGTGCGCCGTGCCAGCAAGTAAAAAGGAGAAACAAACATGACTCGTGAAGAAATTCTCTCCCATGTCGATCACACCCTGCTGAAGCCGGAGGCCACCTGGCCCCAGATCCGGACCCTGTGTGACGAAGCCATTGCAAACCACACCGCATCCGTCTGCATCAACACCTGCTACGTCAGGCAGGCGGTGGAGTATATGGCGGGCCGCATCCCGGTATGCTGCGTGGTAGGCTTCCCTCTGGGTGCCATGGATACCGCCAGCAAGGCGTTTGAAGCCAAGACAGCCATTGAGAATGGTGCCGCCGAGGTGGACATGGTTATCAACATCGGTCGCCTGAAGAACAAGGAGTACGATGCCGTGCGCGAGGACATCCGCGCCGTGAAGCAGGCGGTGGGCGACAAGGTCCTGAAGGTCATCATCGAGACCTGCCTGCTGACCGACGAGGAAAAGGAAAAGATGTGCGATATCGTCTGCGAGGCAGGCGCGGACTACATCAAGACCAGCACCGGCTTCTCCACCGCAGGCGCAAACTTCCACGATGTGGAGCTGATGGTCAAGGGCGTGCATGGCCGCTGCAAGGTCAAGGCTGCCGGCGGCATTTCTACCGTGGAGGACATGGAAACCTTCCTTGCGCTGGGTGCTGACCGTCTGGGAACCTCCCGCGCTGTCAAAATTCTGAACGGCGAGCAGGCAAAGGGCTATTGATCTTTCTGCGAAAAAAGCAATTATAAATAATATTTCCGCAGAACAGAACCAGAGCGCACGCGGAGGCTGTTCTGGATCGTCTGGTTTTCCCAAGGGCCGCTGCACAAATTGCTGTGCAGCGGCCCTTTTTGATGCCAAGCCTTGCAAGCAGAGCGCGGCAGGGTATATAATACAGATAGATACTGTATAAAACAGGGGCTGTCTGCCTTGTGGGATAAGGCGGGCAGGGGAGGAAATGCAATGAATATACCCGAGATCCTTGTGGCCAATGGCACAGGGGCGGTGCTGGTATGCTTTCTGTTTCTGCTGCGGGTGCGCGGCGAGAGTAAAAACAGTGTTGGAAGTGAGTTGTTCTGCCAGATGCTGGTGGTGACTCTGCTGGCACAGGCGACAGAGACGATCAGCTTTCTGCTGGACGGCGTGCCCGGCGCGGCAAGCCGGTTCTGGCTGTACCTCATGAACACCGTCTGCACCGGCGCTGCCGTGAGCGTGGGCTTTGCGTGGTGTTTGTATGTGGACTTCCGGGTCTACCGCAGCACCGGACGCCTGTGCAGAAGGCATCTGTTCCTGGGCGCGCCGCTGCTGGCTGTTCTGGCGCTGCTGGCGGCGAACCTTTTCGGCACAGGATGGATCTTTACCATCTCCGCGGACAACGTTTACCATCGCGGTCCGCTGAACAGTTTGCTTTACCTGCTGCTGTTCGGCTATTATGCCGAGAGCGTGTGGCAGGTGCATAAGGCCAAGCGCGATGGCGTTACGGTGGAGTTTTTCTCGGTGTACTACTTTGTGATCACCTGTGCGGTGGGCACGGTGCTGCAGGGTGCGTTCTACGGTATGGCCTTCGGCTGGCTGTCGGTGGCCATCGCCTTTGTGTTTGTGGACAGTCAGCTCCGCAGTCTGCGCAGCTATATCGACGAGCTGTCCGGCCTGTTTGGCCGTAAGTACATGAACTACTGTCTGGAGCGCATCCACGCCACGCAGGAAAAGGATGTTTACGGCATCATGATGGACGTGAACTGCTTCAAGGAGATCAACGACACCTACGGTCATGGTGCGGGCGACCGCGCCATTCAGGAGATCGGTCACATCCTGTCCGGGGCGCTGGTGGCAAACTCGGTAGCTATCCGCATAAGCGGCGATGAGTTCATGGTGCTGATCCGGCACGGCTCGGAGGAGATCCTGAATAAGGTCTGTGCCGCCATCGAGCAGCGGGTGCAGCGCTATAACGCCGCCGCCCCGGCGGGCAGCTTTCAGCTGTCTTTCTCCACCGGTGTGGCAAAGTATGAGGGCGGCAGCGTGGAGAAATTTCTGGTGGAACTGGACGAGCGGATGTATGCGGAAAAGCGCGCTTTCCACGCCGCCCGGAACGGCCATGCCGTACCGGAGCAGGGGAATGCTCCATCAATTTCAGAATAATGTCTAAAAAGAGTGATACTCTTCTTGACAATCTGACGAAGCAATGATAGAATACTGAACGTACCAACTGAATACCGACTTATCAAGAGCGGCTGAGGGGACAGGCCCTGTGAAGCCCGACAACCTGCGCGTGAGCGCAAGGTGCCAAATCCTGCGGGAAACCGAGAGATAAGAGTGCAACGCTCAGAGCTTTCGGGCTCTGGGCGCTTTTATTTTTCGCGCAAAAAAGCTTGAACGGAATGTTGGAGCAAGAAATACACACCCTGCTGTAAAAACTTTAGGAGGCAAAACAAATGGCAAGACACCTGTTTACTTCTGAGTCCGTCACCGAAGGACATCCCGACAAGATCTGCGACCAGATCTCGGATGCCATTCTGGACGAAATTCTGACCCACGACCCCGATGCCCGTGTGGCCTGCGAGACCTGTGCATCCACCGGCCTTGTGCACATCATGGGCGAGATCACCACCAACTGCTATGTGGATTTCCAGAAGGTCGTCCGCGAGGTGGTGGCAGATATCGGCTACACCCGCGCAAAGTTCGGCTTTGATGCCGACACCTGTGCCGTCATCTCCAACATCGACGGCCAGAGCCCCGACATCGCACTGGGCACCAACGATCAGGTGGGCGGTGCAGGCGATCAGGGCATGATGTTCGGCTATGCCTGCGATGAGACCCCGGAGCTGATGCCTATGCCCATCAGCCTGGCTCACAAGCTGGCAAAGCGCCTGACCGAGGTGCGCAAGAACGGCGAGATGGACTATCTGCGTCCGGATGGCAAGAGCCAGGTCACTGTGGAGTACGATGAGAACAACAAGCCCGTGCGTGTGGATGCTGTGGTCATCTCCAGCCAGCACAGCGACAGCGTGAGCATGGAACAGCTGCGTGCAGACGTGATGGAAAAGGTCATCAAGGCCACCATCCCTGCCGAGCTGCTGGACGAGAACACCAAGTATTACATCAACCCCACCGGCCGCTTCGTTGTGGGCGGCCCGCAGGGTGACACCGGCCTGACCGGCCGCAAGATCATCGTGGACACCTACGGCGGCTATGCCCGTCACGGCGGCGGCGCCTTCTCCGGCAAGGACCCCAGCAAGGTGGACCGCAGCGCAGCCTATGCGACCCGCTGGGTGGCAAAGAACATTGTGGCTGCGGGTCTGGCAAAGCAGTGCGAAGTGCAGGTGGCCTACGCCATCGGCGTGGCAAAGCCTGTGTCCATCATGGTGGATACCTTTGGCACCGGCACCGTCTCGGATGAGAAGATCGAGCAGGCTGTGGAAAAGGTCTTTGACCTGACCCCCGCCGCCATCATCCGCGAACTCGACCTGCGCAAGCCCATCTACCGCAAGCTGGCCGCATACGGCCACATGGGCCGCGAGGATCTGGGCGTGAAGTGGGAGAACACCGACCGCGTGGATGCCCTGAAGGCTGCGGTTGCTGCCCTGTAAGCGGAACACAAAGCACCTATCGCAATCATATAAAATAAGAAGGCATCTGCAACGATCGCTTCTGAGCTTCTGAAGCTCAGCAAATTTGCTGCAGATGCCTTTGTTTTTGCGGCTCTGCCGGGGAGGGCGAACGAGCGAAAACAGCAGCATCTCTGCTGCCCGGCACACTGCATTTTTATCTCCCGGAAGAGCGATCCCGGCAGACTGCTCAGACAAAGAAAAGTCTTACTTTTCCACGAAAATCGGCCGAAATTTGCGAAATGGCAAAGAATCGGCTGTCTTTTTGTCGAAAACACACATTCTCTTTGAGAAAAAAGAAAAACAGCTGTGCAAGGCGCAGAAAATCCTGACATGAAACAAATTGATATGGCAGAATCGACGAAATGTGATAAAATAAAACCAGATATGCGCTCTTGTGTGCATGATACGGATCGTAAACAGCAATAAGGAGTTATGACTATGTCTATTGAAATTTCCCCGAAGTCGTTCTTTGAGCAGCCCAGCGTGGCAGATATGCGGCTGATCTCCTGCCCCGGTGCAGAGGAACTGACCGGCCTGATCGACAAGCATCTGGTCCGCTGGGCCAAGGCTGCCGGAATTGACAAAGAGACCTTCATTATTCCTTGCGACTGCCCCCGCTTCCAGAGTGGCGATGCCAAGGGTCTGGTGAAGGAGTCGGTGCGCGGCGACGATATCTTCATCGTGGTCGATCCCGGCAACTACAGCGTGACTTACAAGCTGTTCAACTACGAGAACCACATGTCTCCGGACGATCACTTCGCCAACCTGAAGCGCCTGATCCAGGCAGTGGCCGGCAAGGCACACCGTGTGTCGGTCATTATGCCCAGCCTGTACGGCGGCCGTCAGCATCGCCGTGTGGTGCGCGAAAGTCTGGACTGCGCTGTGGCCCTGCAGGAGCTGCAGACCATGGGTGTGCGCAACATCATCACCTTTGATGCTCATGACCCCCGCGTGCAGAACGCTGTGCCGCTGATGAGCTTTGATAACGCAATGCCCACCTATCAGGTGCTGAAGAGCCTGCTGAAGAAGGACCCGGATCTCTCCTTTGATAAGAGCAAGTTTACCGTGGTCAGCCCGGACGAGGGCGCCATGAACCGCAACATGTACTTCTCCAGCGTGCTGGGCTGCAATCTGGGCATGTTCTACAAGCGCCGCGATTACACCCGCGTGGTGAATGGCCGCAACCCCATCGTTGCCCACGAGTATCTGGGCGAGAGCGTGGAAGGCAAGACCGTCTTTATCGCAGACGACATCATTGCTTCCGGCGAGAGCATGCTGGAGGTCGCCAGCAACCTGAAGGAGCGCGGCGCTGCCAACATCATCGCCAACGCCACCTTCCCCCTGTTCACCAGCGGTCTGGAGAAGTTCGACAAGGCTGTGGCCGAGGGCAAGCTGACCTATGTTGTGGGCACCAACCTGACCTACCGTATGCCTGAGCTGCTCACCCGCGACTGGTATGTGGATGTGGATGTTTCCAAGTACGCTGCATACTTTGTGGTGGCTCTGAACCACGACATGTCTGTTTCCAGCATTATCGACCCGCTGAAGAAGATCGAGAATCTGCTGGCAAGCCGCAAGTAAGTTTAATACGAAAAAGGCTCTGCATCCTTGCGATGCAGAGCCTTTTTCGTATCACAAATCAAATAAAACGATTATAATTCCTCTCCATGGCTGCGCAGATACCGAACCAGCATGGGCAGCTCGTAGAGCAGCATGACGACCCAGCCCACCGCATAGCTGTAAGGCAGAGCTTCGATCTCCATTTTCCACACCAGCACGAACACCGCAGCTGCCGCCACACGGAACACCATGTTGAAGGTGCTGGACACCAGCGTGACCTTCAGATCGCCAATGCCGCGGAAGAAGCCCTGAATGCCGTTGGTGAAAGCGGGCATCAGGTAGAACAGGGAAACCGTGCGCAGGAAGCGCACGCCCAGATGGACGACCTCCGGGTCGGTGACGAACAGCTTCATGATAAAGGGCGCACCGGCAAAGCATACAACGGCGATCAGCACGCCGTAAGCGGCCTCGATGCGCATACCGCAGTGGAAGCCCTGCTTCACACGGTCGTGCTTGCCGGCACCCCGGTTCTGCGCCATGAGGGTGGTCATGGCGTGGCCGATGTTCTGCTGCGGGGTATAGGCAAAGTCGTCAATGCGGGAAGCAGCGGTAAAGGCAGCCATAGCGTTGACACCCATGGTGTTCACGATGGCCTGCACAGCGATCTTGCCAAGCTGCACGGTGGCTTGCTGCATGGCGCTGGTCCAGCCGTAGCTGACCGTTTTGCGCAGCAGCTTGCCGTCAAACACCAGCCAGCGCCTGCCCAGCTGCAGGATGGGCACCTTCCAGCGGATGTACAGTACGCACAGCACGCAGCACAGTGCTTCGCTGACCACGGTGGAAAGGGCGCAGCCGTTGCTGCCCCAGTTCAGCACCTGCACAAAGAACAGGTCGCCGCCGATGTTCAGCACAGAGCTGATCATCAGGAAATACAGGGCACTCTTGCTGTCGCCCAGTGCACGCATGGTGGCGGCAAGGAAGTTATAGAAGAAGGTGAAAATCAGGCCTGCAAACACGATGCGCAGGTAGCTGACCGCAATGGGCAGGATATCGGCGGGCACCTGCATCAGCTGCAGCAGGGGCGTGGCCAGAATGACGCACAGCGCCGAGAATGCCAGCGAGAACACGGTGCCTGCAATGGCGGTGGTGGACACCTGATGCTCCATCAGCTGGGTATTACCGGCACCGAATGCGGTACTGACCAGAATGCCGGCACCCAGACACATGCCGTTGATAAACAGGATGGCCAGAGTCATGAGCGGGTTGGAAGTGCCGACGGCGGCAAGAGCTTCCTCGCCCACGAACTTGCCCACGATGATGCTGTCGGCGGCGTTGTAGGTGAGCTGGAACAGGTTGCCAAGTACCAGCGGAATGGTAAAACGGATCAGGAGCGGAGTAATGGCTCCCTTTGTCATGTCGTTTGTCATGGGAACTCTATGATTTCTCCTTATAATGTATTTACGATCTGCCGTCCGGGCAGGATGGCAAGGGCAGAGCGGCTGGCACCTACATGGATGAGCTGTGCGGCCGCCTGCAAAACGGCACCGGATGCCACCGAAGCCGGGATGGCATCGGTGCGCAGCACCTTTTGCGCGGCCCGCTGCGCGTCGGTGGTGTTCACCGCCACCACGTTGTCCACCACATAGGCGTTGAAGTTTTCCGGCACAAAGCCGTAGCCCAGATCGCTGATGCCGTGGGGGCCGGTCAGGCCGCCGCCCAGCGCCTGCGATTCGTAAGGCTCCACGGCGGCGATGCGCACATCGTTCGTCCATGCCTTGATGGTCTCGCCCACGCCGGTCACGGTGCCGCCACTGCCCACGCCGATCACGATAGCGTCCACGGCACTTTTGCCCTCCCGCGCGATGCTCTGCACAATGGCAGGGCCGGTAACGCGGCGGTGGTACTCCGGGTTATCATCGTTGGCAAGCCAGTCCATGTAGTACCAGCCGTTGGCGGCGGCGGTCTGTGCCGCCAGACGGCGGGCACCGTTCACACCGCTGCGGGCCGGGCTGTGGCGGATCTGCGCACCCAGCCGCAGCAGGGTCTCCTGCCGCAGGGCGGGGGCATCTTCCGGCATCACCAGAACCACCGGGTGACCGGCGGTCAGGCCCGCCAGCGTGAGCGCAGCGGCAAACGGGCCGGAGGCCGCTTCAATGATGGGCTGACCGGAGATCAGCTTCTTTTTTTCAATGGCAAGGGCCAGCATCCCTTCGGCAAGGCCGTCCCGGGCCGTGCCGGTGGGGCCTGCAAAGTCCAGATAGGCATACAGCCGTCCCTTCAGCCCGCAGGCGGCAGCATAGCCGCGCAGCTCCACGATGGGGCAGGCGCTGAGCGTCTGGTAAAAATTGGGGTAGATCGGCACGAAGACCCTCCTTTCATGGGATACAACAATATTATCCTAACGCAAAAGGACTGCGCGCGTCAAGATGCGTTTTAGCAAAAACGGCGAATTTTTGGCGGATTTTCTGGAAAAATCTCCGAAAGGCTCTTGACAGGATGCGGTGCATCTGCTATACTTCATCCGTAAAGCAAATGAACTTTACATCACTTCTCGAAAGTACAGGCACAAAACCGGGGGATCAGAGGATGGCAAAAGATCTGGAAATGGGCTATCTGCTGGACTTTTACGGTGAGGTGCTCACTGAGAAACAGCGCGAAATGCTGCGCCAGTATTACAACGATGACCTTTCGCTGAGCGAGATCGGCGAGAACTTCGGCATCACCCGTCAGGGTGCGCGGGATGCCATCAAGCATGGCGAGAACGCGCTGAAGGAGCTGGAGGAAAAGGTCGGCTTTGCGGCGCGTTACCGCCGCGTGCAGCAGAAGCTGGAAGAGCTGGAGCAAATGGTGATCGATGCACGGTTCGAGTGCACCGGTCCGCAGGGCCTGACCACCACCGAGTACGAACACCAGCTGACCAAAATGTTAAAGCTCATCCGCTCCATCGACGAAGCAAACGAGAGCTGAAACCTGTGAAAGGAGCACCGTACAATGGCATTTGAATCCCTTACCGACCGCCTTGCCGGTGTGTTCAAAAAGCTGCGCGGTCACGGTAAGCTGACCGAGGCAGATATCAAGGCCGCGATGCGTGAGGTGCGCATGGCCCTGCTGGAAGCCGATGTCAACTACAAGGTTGCCAAGGACTTCTGTGCAAAGGTATCCGAACGCGCCATGGGTCAGGAGGTCATGGAGAGCCTGACCCCGGCACAGCAGGTGGTCAAGATCGTCAACGAAGAGCTGGTTGCCCTGATGGGCGGCAGCGAAGCGGCCCGCCTGAACATCAAGAACAAGGGCCAGACGATCATCATGCTCTGCGGCCTGCAGGGCAACGGTAAAACCACCCACGCCGCAAAGCTGGCAAAGTACTTTATCAAACAGGGCCGCCGCCCTATGCTGGTGGCCTGCGATATTTACCGCCCTGCGGCCATCGATCAGCTGCAGGTGGTGGGCAAACAGGCGGGCGCACCGGTGTTCACCCTGCCGGGCGCAAAGCCGCCGGAAATTGCAAAGAAGGCGCTGGCACACGCCAAGGATTACGGCAATGACATCGTGATCCTGGATACCGCCGGTCGTCTGCAGATCGACGATGTACTCATGCAGGAGCTGGTGGACATCAAGGAAGCCGTTCCTGTGGACGAGACCCTGCTGGTGGTGGACGCCATGGCCGGTCAGGACGCTGTGAACGTTGCCAAGACCTTCAACGAGAAGGTGAGCATCGACGGCATCATCCTCACCAAGACCGACGGCGATACCCGCGGCGGTGCGGCACTTTCGGTGCTGGCCGTTACCGGCAAGCCCATCAAGTTCCAGGGCACCGGCGAAAAGCTGGACGATCTGGATGTGTTCCATCCCGACCGCATGGCAAGCCGCATTCTGGGCATGGGCGATGTGCTGAGCCTGATCGAGCGTGCGCAGGAGACGGCCGACGAAAAGGCAGCCGAAGAGACCGCCAAGCGGATGATGGAGAACAAGTTCGACATGAACGACATGCTGGACCAGTTCGCACAGATCCGCAAGATGGGCGGTGCAGGCGCGATGCTGAGCATGCTGCCCGGCGGCAGCGGCATCGATCCCAGTCAGGTCGATGAAAAGGCATTCGACCGCATCGAGGCCATGATCTATTCCATGACCAAGGAAGAACGCGAGAAGCCCTCCATCATCAACCCCAAGCGCAAGCGCCGCATCGCGGCCGGCAGCGGTACTACCGTGGCCGACGTGAACAAGCTGCTCAAGCAGTTTGAAATGATGCAGAAGATGATGAAGCAGTTCAAGAAAAGCCCCAAGGGCTTTGCTCGCCGCCTGGGCGGCATGATGGGCAACCCCAATGCCTTCCGCGGTCTGAAATAATTTTTGTGATACAACCCCCTTGCGGGTTTGTACAATATAATCAACATGCGCCCGCAAGGGCCGCACAAAACAATTTTTGGAGGATATTTACCATGGCAGTTAAGATTCGTCTGCGCCGCGTTGGCGCCAAGAAGGCTCCCTTCTATCGTGTTGTTGTTGCTGACAGCCGCTTCCCCCGTGACGGCCGTTTCATCGAAGAGATCGGCACCTACGATCCCAACAAGGAGCCTTCCGAGATCAAGATCGACGCTGAGAAGGCAAAGCAGTGGATCGCCAACGGCGCACAGCCCACTGATACCGTTCGCGTCCTGCTGAAGAAGTCCAACGTTCTGTAAGTAGGGAGGGCTGACTCATGCAGGAGCTGTTGCTGGCAGTTGCCCGCGGTCTCGTGGAGGATAAGGAAGCCGTTAAGGTCACGGTGGACGAGCCTCGCGAGGACGGCACCATCGTCTACCACCTGAGCGTGGCAGAGGGAGATATGGGCCGTGTCATCGGCAAGCAGGGCCGGATCGCAAAAGCCATTCGTGTGGTGATGCGCGCGGCTGCTGTGCGGGTCGATGAAAAGGTCCTTGTTGAGATCGACTGAGCACCCTACAGGCCCTTTGCCCTTGCGGCAAGGGGCCTTTTTGATTATAGGAGCAAGATTATGCAGCAATATCTGGAAGCGGGCAAGGTCGTGACCACCCACGGCGTGCGCGGCGAAATGAAGCTGGAGCTTTGGTGCGACGGCGTGAATTTTCTCAAAAAGGTGGGCAGGCTGTACCCCTCGGCACAGGGCGGCAGGGCCTATAAGATCGTGTCCATCCGCGCACAGGGCCAGATGGCTCTGCTGCAGCTGGAAGGCGTGGACGATATGGATGCTGCCCGTGCGCTGCGGGGGCAGGTGTTCTACTTTGACCGCAATGATGCCACCCTGCCCGCAGGCCGCTGGTATGTGGCCGACCTGATCGGGTGCGAAGTGCGGGATGCCGACACCGGCAGGGTGTACGGCGTTGTGACCAGCGTGGATCACCCCGGTGCACAGGATATCTACACCGTCAAAGCACCGAACGGCAAGGAATACATGTTCCCGGGCGTGGATGCTTTTCTGAAAGAGCGCAACCCGCCGGAGGGCTATCTCCTCGTCACCCCCATTCCGGGCCTGCTGGACGATGACTTTGACAGCGAACGGGAGGAAGAGTGAGCTATGGGAATGCGTGTGGACATCGTGACCCTGTTCCCGGAAATGTGCCAGCAGGTGCTGGATGCCAGCATCATCGGGCGCGCGGCAAAGAAGGGCTTTATTGAGACCCACTGCCACCAGATCCGGGACTACACCCTGAACAAACAGAAGCAGACCGACGATTACCCCTACGGCGGCGGCTGCGGCATGGTGCTGTATGCTCAGCCCATCGCAGACTGCCTGCGTGCTGTGCAGCAGGAAGTGGCTTCACAGGGCCGTCCGGCCCCGCATATCGTGTTCCTGACGGCAGGCGGCCAGCGCTACACCGAGGAACACGCAAAGCGGCTGGCCCAGTACGATAATCTGACACTGGTATGCGGCCACTATGAGGGCATCGACGAGCGTGTGATCGATGCTTTTGCGGATGAAGAGATCTCCATCGGTGATTACATCCTCACCGGCGGCGAGCTGGCCAGCCTTGTGGTGGCGGACAGTGTGCTGCGCCTGAAGCCCGGCGTGCTGGCTGAGCAGAAGGGCTACGAGGAAGAAAGCTACTGGGACGGCCTGCTGGAGTATCCCCAGTACACCCGCCCCGAGGTGTGGGAAGGCCGCGCCGTGCCGCAGGTGCTGCTGGGCGGCGACCACCAGAAAATCGATGCATGGCGCGGGGAACAGAGCCGGGAGCGCACCCGCCTGCGCCGCCCGGAGCTGTACGAGAAGTGGTGTGAGACCCACCCTGTGACCGAGCTGCCCAAGTGGAAGCGCGGCGAGAACATGCGCCTTGTCAAGACCGACGAGCAGTTTGCTGCTGCCGCCCGCATCTTTGTGGAGGGCCGCCGCACCACCTGTGCCGAGAACTGGACCCCGGAATACTGTGCCAGCCTCAACGAGGAAGAATATCTTTTGCAGCTGCGGCAGGAAAAGGCCGCAGGCTGGGTGTGCTACCTGCACACCACCAAGGATGTGCCGGACGGCATCGTGAGCATCAACCACAAGGTGGGGCACATCGAACATCTGTTCGTCACTGAAAAAGCCCGCGGCAGGGGCATTGGCATGAAGATGCTGGACTTTGCCCGCAAAAAGCTCAGCGAGCACGAGCACCCGGTGCTGAGCGTGCTGAACACCAACACCCGCGCCATAGCGCTTTACACCCGCATGGGCTGGAAGCTGACCAGCGGCACCGAGCTGGAGTTCACGCCGGAGCAATATCCGGCTGTGGTGAAAAAGTGTGCTTTGGTCTGGATGCGGTACGAGGGCAGCGCACAGAAGTAACTCCGGGCGGCAGCTGCAGGTGCATCGGACAGCGAAAAAGGCACGAAAATGGATACTCGGGCCAGAGGGTATGGTGCTGGAAACGCACAAAAACGGCCGAGATATTGCCCGATGGTCGAAAAAATGTTGAAAACTTTTGTATCTACCCTCTAACCTTCGGGGAATAATTTTATTATCTTTGTATAAATAATGAAAAATGGGCCGCTTTTCATTGGAGAAACCGCCAAAAATGCGCCGGGGGGCTGTACAACCGTTTCGACTTGCGCTAAAATAATCGTAACGCAACAGGCACAGGATACAGATTCTATACCCAAAACGATATTAGATAGGAGCGCTTTACTATGTACGTGAAAGAAGTTACCGTTGAAAATCAGGTTGGTCTGCACGCTCGTCCGGCTACCTTCTTCATCCAGAAGGCTAACGAGTTCAAGTCTTCCATCTGGGTCGAGAAGGAAGAACGCCGCGTGAACGCAAAGAGCCTGCTGGGCGTTCTGTCTCTGGGCATCGTGGGCGGTACCACCATCCGCATCATCGCTGACGGCGCTGATGAGCAGGCTGCTGTTGACGGCCTGATCAAGCTGGTGGAGTCCGGTTTTGCTGAGTAATTTGTGTCTATAAATGGAGCGGCGGGGGAACCTGCCGCTTTTTGTTTTTCAAGGAGAATCCATGACCAAAGCTGAACTGTATCAGAAAGCCTGTATGCTGCCGCTGCTGCCCGGCGTGTATATCATCCGGGATAAGACGGACACCATCATTTATATCGGCAAGGCAAAGCGGCTGCGCATCCGGGTGAGCCAGTATTTCCGCGAGGGCGTGCCCCACGACAACAAGGTCAGCCAGATGATCGCCCATGCCTATGCCTTTGACGTGATCGTCTGCCAGAGCGAGTTTGAAGCGCTGGTGCTGGAAGCCAGCCAGATCAAGGCCCACACGCCGAAGTATAACATCCTGCTCAAGGATGATAAAGGCTACAGCTATATCAAGGTGACAAAGGAGCCATGGCCCAGGCTCTCCTTCGTGCTGCAAAAGGAGGAGGACGATGCCGAGTATATCGGCCCCTATACCTCCAGCTTTGCGGCCCGGCAGATGGCGGAAACGGCCATGGATGCCTTTCTGCTGCCGCGCTGCAATAAGCGCTTCCCGCAGGAGATCGGCAAAGGACGCCCCTGCCTGAATGCGCACATCGGCAAGTGCATGGCAGTGTGCAGCGGCAGGATCAGCTGCGAAAACTACAATCAGGCCGTCAAGAGCGCCGTGCACCTGATCCGCTACGGCAAAAAGGACATCCTGAAGATCCTTAATGAGCGGATGCAGGAGGCCTCGGACCGGCTGGAATTTGAGACGGCGGCCCTGCTGCGGGATCAGATCGCAGCCATCACCAAGGTGAGCGCCGGGCAGAAGGTCATTGTGGACCCGGATGTGGAGATGGATGTGGTGGCGCTGGCAGGCACGCCGGACAGCGTGTGTGCGGCGGTGCTGCGCTTCCGGGACGGACGGCTGACCGATAAGCGGGAGTTTTTGTTCCACGATACCTCGGACATTGCCGCCGTGCGGGAGGAATTTCTGCCCCGGTATTATCTGGATGACGAACAGATTCCCAAGATCATTGCGGTGGACGAGCTGCCGCCGGACAGCGACGCTTTGCAGCAGGCGCTGAACGAAAAGCGCGGCAGTGAGGTGCAGCTATATGTGCCCCAGCGCGGCGATAAGGCCCATCTGGTGGAGATGGCCCACACCAACGCGGTGGAGCGTCTTGCCCGGGAGAGCGGCCGCTATGCCCGGGAGGAAAAGCTGCTGGACGAGCTGGCGCAGGTGCTGGGCCTTGCAAAGCCGCCCCGTGCCATTGAGAGTTACGATATCTCCAACTGGGGCGATGGCTCCAGCGTGTGCGGCATGGTCACCTTCAAGGACGGCAAGCCCTACAAGGCGGGCTACCGCAAGTTCAAGATGAAGACCGTTGCGGGCACTGACGACTATGCATCACTGGCAGAGACTGTCTCCCGGCGGGCAGCAGAGTACGAAAAGTACGCAGAGCTTGCAAAAAAGGGAGAGCCCTGCAGCAACTGGTTCGGGCAGAAGCCGGATCTGCTTTTGATGGACGGTGGCAGGGGGCAGGTGAGCGCGGCAAAAGAAGCACTGGCCGGGACTGCCCTTGCGGATGTGCCGCTCTACGGCATGGTGAAGGACGACCACCACCGTACCCGTGCCATCGTGGACAGCGAGGGGCGGGAAATTGCCATCAACATGAACCGGGGCACCTTTACCTTCATCACGGCCATTCAGGACGAGACCCATCGCTTTGCCAATGCCTACCGCAAGCAGCAGATGAAGCAGAAGAGCTATTCCTCCACCCTGACGGAGATCCCCGGCATCGGCCCCAAAACGGCCAAGGCGCTGATGGGCCAGTTCAAAAGCGTGGGCGCGGTGAAGGAAGCCACGCCTGACCAGCTGGAAAACACCCCTGGCGTGGGGAAACAGACGGCACAGATCATCTACGCATATTTTCACGAATAAAACCCTCTCAGTCATCGCTGCGCGATGCCAGCTCTCCCGAAAGGGAGAGCTTTTTGCATTCAAATGCAATGAATGTGCAGAGCTGAAGAAAACGCGATTGATGCATTTGCCAGTTACGGCTCTTCCCGTGAAAAGGCAAACCCCGGCAGACCACAGTCTGCCGGGGTTTGCAATATTAAAATAAATTTTCCGCTGAAAATGCCCAGAGCAAAGCGGAAGGCATTCAAATGATTCAGTTCTCCGCAGAAATATCCTGACCGAAATACTTCTCGCTCAGCTCTTTCAGGGTGCCGTCAGCACGCAGATCATCGATGGCGGTGTTGATGGCATCCAGCAGGGTGGCGCTGGCATCGCCCTTGCGCAGAGGAATGGCAACGTGGGAGGCATCCTCGGTCTGAGCAACCAGCTTGAAATCTGCGTCCGGATGGACGTTCAGGTAATCGTAGAAGGAAACATCGGCGTTCAGGGTGGCGTCGATGCGGCCGGCAGTGAGCAGCTGGATGGTCTCTTCCAGCGTATCGATGCCCTGCACGGTGGCACCGTAGCTCTCGGCCAGTTCCATGTAGGTGGAAGCCAGACTGTTGGCGGTGGTCTTGCCCTTCAGGTCTTCAAAGCTGGTGATGTCCTCGTTGTCCTTGCGGACGGCGAGGGCGGTGTGGATGTAGCCGTAGGGCTCGGTGAAATCATAGGTCTTGGCGCGCTCGTCGGTCACTTCCACGCCGTTGCACACGATGTCGTAGCGGCCTGCGTCCAGACCGGCAAACAGGCTGTCCCAGTCGCTCTCGACGTACTCCGGCTCCACACCCAGCTTTTCGGCAATGGCGCGGGAGACTTCCACATCGTAGCCCACCAGAGTATCGGATTCGTCGTGGTAGCTCCAGGGCTGCCATGCGCCTTCCAGTGCAACGATCAGCTTGCCGCTGGACTGGATGTTGGACAGCTGGTCGCCGGCAGCAGGAGCCACAGAGGCGGCCGTACCGGAAGCAGCGGTGCTGCCGGAAGAATTGGAGCAGCCGGACAGAGTCAGCACGCCGGCAGCGGCCATAACGCTCATAAGAGAAATAAAGGTTCTGCGTTTCATAGTTGGATTCCCTTTCCTCTATAAAAATATTTGTGAAATAAACTCCTTCAGGCAAAGAGGGAGACTTTCTGGTTTTGCCAAAGGCCCCATCCCGGAGGGGGCTGTCTGCGAAGCAGACTGGGGGAGTTGGTTAAACCTCACTCGGTGTGAGCGATCTTCCGCAAAAATTCGCGGGTGCGCTCCTCTTTTGGGTTGGCGAAAAACTCATGCGAGGGAGCCTGCTCCACTACCACGCCGTTCTCCATGAAAACGGTCTTGGAGGAAACATTGCGGGCAAAGCCCATCTCGTGGGTGACCACCAGCATGGTCATGCCCTCTTCGGCCAGCTGCCGCATCACGGCCAGCACTTCGCCAGTCAGCTCCGGGTCAAGGGCCGAAGTCGGCTCGTCAAAATAGATGATCTCCGGGTCAGATGCCAGCGCACGGGCAATGGCCACGCGCTGCTGCTGGCCGCCGGAAAGCTGGCGCGGATAGTAGTCGGCTCGGTCGGCAAGGCCCACCTTTTCCAGCATCTTCATGCCAACGGCATCCGCCTGCTCTTTGGGCATTTTGCGGGCAATGATGAGGCCCTCGGTCACGTTCTGCAGGGCAGTCTTGTTGCGGAACAGATTGTAGCTCTGGAACACAAAGGCCGTCTTTTTGCGCAGCCGGGCAATGTCGGCACGGCTGGCCTGGGCAAGGTCGAACGTCTCACCGTCAAAGGTGAGCTGGCCTGCGTCGGCAGTCTCCAGAAAGTTCAGACAGCGCAGCAGGGTGGTCTTGCCGGAGCCGGAGGGGCCGAGGATGGCCACCACATCGCCCTTTTCCACGGTCAGGTCCACGCCGCGCAGCACCTGCAGCTCGCTGGTCACTTTGAGTGCACCGGGCCGGTGGAAGATGCCTGCCTGCAGGCGGGGCTTTGTGTAGGTGAAAAAGGACTTGTGGACGTTTTTGATCTCTAACATGGACATGGTTGCCACACTCCTTTCTTACTGGAAGCCGTGGGCGTTGAGCCGACGCTCCAGCAGTGCCTGCAGCTTGGTAATGACCGTGCAGAACAGCAGATACACCACGGCCACCTCACAGTAGATGGGCAGGAAGATGTAGGTGCGGGCGGCCACGCGCTGACCGGCCATGAACAGCTCGGCCACCGTGATGTTGGATGCCAGCGAGGTGTCCTTGATCATGCCGATGAGCGAGTTGGAGAGGGCGGGCACTGCGGTGCGCAGGGCCTGCGGCAGCACGATGCGGCGCATGATCTGCCACCAGCTCATGCCCACGCAGTAACCGGCTTCCAGCTGGCCCTGCGGCACGCTTTCCAGTGCGCCGCGCATGGTCTCGGCGCAGTAGGCACCCTCGTTGAAGGCAAAGGCAATGACCGCAGCAGGGAAAGCGTCCAGCATGATGCCCACGCTGGGCAGACCATAAAAGATGATGAACAGCTGCACCAGCAGCGGCGTGCCGCGGATGACCCAGATGTAGAACCGCGCGATCTGCCGCAGCACCGGCACATTGGCGTACTGCACCAGCGCAACGGCCACGGCAATGATCATGGCAAAAAAGAAGGAGACCAGCGTGAGCGGGATGGTCATGGTAAGGCCTGCCGTAAGGATACGGGGCAGGGCCTCCGCCAGCACGCTGACCGTACGGTTGGAAAGAAATGCTTCAAACATGAAAAATGTTCCCTCAGAACGGTATTCAAATACTTTGTAAATCGTAAGAACAAAGGTATTATAAGGCTTGGAGTGCGCTTGAAGTCAAGGGCTTTTTCTAAAATTCCTACAAAACCTACCAGAATACTATAGCATGAATCCGGATGGAGTGCAAACGGTTTGCTCAAAACGCGTGATGTGTACAAAAACGGACGACCCATCTGGAAAACTTTGTGCAATGCGGCAAGCGGTTGACGGCGCACCGGCTTTCGTGTACAATGAACATAACAACGCGCACCGGGCTTGGCCCGGCACAGGCGCAAATTCACCGCAGAGGGCGCAGTGCCCTTTGCGCAGTGCAGACACGGAGGACACGAACGTGACGAAGAAAAAAATTGGCGTTCTGGGTGCAGGTACCTGGGGCATGGCTCTGGCACGGATGCTGTGTGTCAGCGGCAATGATGTGCAGGTGTGGTCGGCGCTTCCGGCTGAGGTGGAGAACCTTTCCGCTACGCGGGTGCATCCCAATCTGCCGGGCATGAAGATCCCGGAAGAGCTGCAGTTTACCAAGAGCATTGAGGAAGTGTGCACCGGCAAGGATGTGCTGCTGTTTGCAGTGCCGTCGGTATTTGTGCGCTCCACCACGGCCAAGGCCCGGCCTTACATCCCGGACGGCCAGATCCTTGTGGACGTTGCAAAGGGCATGGAGCCGGAAACCTTATATACCATGACTGAGGTCATTGCCGACGAGCTGAACAAAGAGGGTGGCCCCCAAAACGCAAAGCTGGTAGCACTCTCCGGCCCGACCCATGCGGAAGAGGTGGCGCTGGACATGCCCACCACCATCGTTTCGGCCTGCCCGGATGAAGCCGCTGCCGAGTATGTGCAGGATGTGTTCAGCAACACCTGTATGCGTGTGTACACCAACGCCGACATCAAGGGCGTGGAGCTGAGCGGCGCGCTGAAGAATGTGATTGCGCTGGGTGTTGGCATCTCCACCGGCCTTGGCTACGGCGATAACGCCCGCGCAGCCCTCATCACCCGCGGCATTGCCGAGATCGCCCGGCTGGGCGTGGCCATGGGCTGCAACATCCACACCTTTGCGGGTCTGGCCGGTATCGGCGACCTGATCGTGACGGCAACCAGTATGCACAGCCGCAACAATCGTGCGGGCATTCTGATCGGCAAGGGCAAAAGCCCGGAGCAGGCCGTGAAGGAGGTCGGCATGGTGGTGGAGGGCATCAATGCCCTGCCCGCCGCCATGGAGCTGGCCGCAAAGTACAATGTGGAAATGCCCATTGTGCAGACGGTGAACGCCATCGTGAAGGAGGGCATGAGCGCCAGCGACGCGCTGCGCACCCTGATGGACCGCAACCGGAAGAACGAGATGCCGCAGGGCTACGAAAAAGTCTGAATTTTAAGGGAGAAGGCACAGCTGTCTGCAGATGGCTGTGCCTTTTTTGCTGCGCGGCCTGCCCACTGGCCGAAAACACAAAATAATTCAAATTTTTTACCAAAATCAGACGTAAAAGGGTAGAAGGTCGGGAAACTTTCTGCTATACTGAAACAGAACGCAAAAACCGGGGGACGTTTTGTGCACCCTGTCGGAGAGAAAGAGAGGAATCTGCCATGCCGTCAACTTATGCGCACCGCCGCTTCGGTGCCAATGTGCTGGAACATCTGCCGGATGAACTGCGTGCTCAGCTG
Organism: Faecalibacterium sp. BIOML-A4; assembly: GCF_009679665.1. Taxonomy (NCBI): domain Bacteria; kingdom Bacillati; phylum Bacillota; class Clostridia; order Eubacteriales; family Oscillospiraceae; genus Faecalibacterium; species Faecalibacterium sp. BIOML-A4. The sequence goes on from NZ_WKZG01000011.1 coordinate 64,272, forward strand.
GAACAGAACCGTGAGCTTTATGATATCGGCCTGCACGGGCCGGACCTGCTGTTTTATTACCATGCTGCCAAGTCCAACCCGGTGGGTGCACTGGGCAATGCCATGCACGAGGAGCCGGGGCGGGTCTTTTTTGACCGGGCGCGCAGGGTGGTGCACTGCGAGGCAGACCGGGATGCTGCGCTGGCCTATGCACTGGGTTTTGTCTGCCACTTTGCGCTGGACAGCACCTGCCACCCGTATGTGGAGCAGTTCACCCGGGAAAGCGGCGTGACCCACTGCGAGATCGAGACCGAGTTTGACAACATGCTGCTGCGCCGGGACGGATACGACCCGCTGAAGTTTTTCACAGCCAGCCATATCCACCCGTCGGAACAGAATGCAAAGACGATCGCGCCCTTTTACGAGGGCATCTCGGAGCAGGTGGCGCTGGACTCGCTCAAGGGCATGATCTCAGTGCACAGGCTGCTGCAGGCGTCCAATCCTGTCAAGCGCTGGGTGGTGCTGACAGGCATGAAGGTGGTGGGCAAATACGACATGCTGCACGGCCTTGTGGCAGATCCGCAGCCGAACCCGAAGTGCGTGAAAAGCGGCAAGCGGCTGGAAGAACTGTATGCGCAGGCGCTTCCACTGGCAGAAACGCTGATCCTGGAATTTGTGGCAAAGTTGGACACGGACCAGCCCCTGAGCAAGGCCTTTGACCACACCTTCGGGGAGTTTTGAGCGGGCACAAAAAATGAGGGTGCACCGCCCGGCGGTGCAGGGAGAGAGTAAAAATGCAAAGCGAAAAATTCAAGGTGACCCCGCTGGAGCGGTCATGGATCCTGTACGATGTGGGCAACTCGGCCTTTGTGCTGATGATCGCCACACTGGTGCCCATTTTCTTTAATGCGCTGGCCGAGGCCGGGGGATTGAGTCCGGTGAACTATCTGGCCTACTGGGGCTATGCAAGCTCGGTGGTCACGGTGATCACGGCAGTGCTGGGGCCGATTTTGGGCACGCTGGCCGATACCAGAGGCTTTAAAAAGCCCATCTTCATGCTCTGCCTGTTCGTGGGCGTGGCAGGCTGCTGTGCTATGGGCCTTGCCACTACATGGCTGCCGTTCCTGATTATCTTCATCCTTGCAAAGATCGGCTTTTCGGGCAGTCTGGTGTTCTACGATTCCATGCTGGGCGATGTGACCACCCCGGAACGCATGGATGTTGTGTCTTCGCAGGGCTATGCATGGGGCTACATTGGCAGCTGCGTGCCCTTTGTGGTGTGTCTGGCGCTGGTGCTGGGCAGCGGGGCCATCGGCCTGAGCCAGATGACCGCCCTTTCCGTGGCGCTGCTCATCACCGCTGTGTGGTGGCTGGGCACCACCCTGCCGCTGCTGCGGAGCTATAAGCAGATCAACTATGTGGAGGTAGAGCAGCACGCCATCCGGCAGAGCTTTGTGCGCATCGGCCACACCCTCAAGCATCTGCGCGAGGATAAGCAGGTGTTCTGGTTCCTGCTGGCCTTCTTCTGCTACATCGACGGCGTGTATACCATCATCGATATGGCCACCGCCTACGGCACGGCACTGGGGCTGGAGACCACCGGCCTTTTGCTGGCCCTGCTGGTAACGCAGATCGTGGCCTTCCCTTCGGCGCTGATTTTTGGTCGGCTGAGTGCAAAATACCCGTCCAGCCAGCTTATCCCGGTCTGCATCGCGGCCTACACCGGCATTGCGGTGTTTGCCTTCTTCCTGACCAGCCAGTGGCAGTTCTGGGTACTGGCCGTGCTGGTGGGCATGTTCCAGGGCGGCGTGCAGGCACTGAGCCGCAGCCACTTTGCCAAGATCATCCCGGCGGAAAAATCCGGCGAATACTTTGGCCTGTTCGACATCTGCGGCAAGGGCGCGTCCTTCCTTGGCACCATGATCGTGAGCGTGGGCAGCCAGCTGACCGGCAGCGCCAATGTGGGCATTGGGATGCTGGCGCTGCTGTTTGCAGTGGGCTTTGTGCTGTTCCGGGTGTCCTGCCGGACTGAGGGCGCAAAACAGGTGTAAAAATACGATTTAAAATTGCCGATGCTTTCGCTTTGGCAATATCAGAGGAAATATTATTTTATAATTTTGCAAACAAGCCGGCCCTGCGGGGCCGGCTTGTTTCCTTTTTCACGGGAAGGGCGCAATGGCAAACGGCATATTGCCGCTGTCAGCCGCGCAGCAGATAAAGCACAAACTTACCCGTACAGCTCGTCGCGTAAGCGACTCGAAATCGGCGGAACACAAAAAATCCTTTAGCGCAGCGATTTGGATTTTTTGTATGGAGCCTAACTGCTTTGGGGTCTAAAAGGGGCGAGTAGCCCCTTTTTCATGGATCCAGCGCGTTGAAATCGCTGTGACCTTGCTGTGCTGAACACACAGCATTTGCTGCGCAAACCGGTCTGCGGCTTAAAAGCCCCACTGGGGCTTTCATGCCCTGCGGGCACCGCCGTCCTTTCTGGTTCTCTTTTGCAACCAAAAGAGAACATACCTGGCAGTAATGCTTTTTACAAAAGGCATTAAACTCAATCTACGCGAAAACGCTCTGCACGGGAAGCAAATGGTTGAAAATCGCCCTTCTGGTTATTATTAACAAACCGGTAATTGTCTTTTTGAGCGGCGAATGATACAATAGTGTCAAACGATTTCAAAACCACAAAGGAGAAAACGAAATGGAACGATTTCCCGGTTATACCCTCGTGCGTACCGAGGACTGCCCTGAACAGCACGGAACCCTGACCGTGCTTACCCACGATGTGAGCGGTGCCACGGTGCTGCTGGTGGAAAATGAGGATACCAACAAGGCGTTTGGCATCGGCTTTGGCACCTTCCCGTCCGATGACACCGGCGTGTTCCACATTCTGGAGCACTCGGTGCTGGCAGGCAGCGAAAAATACCCGGTGACCTCGCCGTTCTTGCAGCTGCTCAAAAGCAGCATGGCATCTTTCCTGAATGCGATGACCTTCCCGGATAAGACGGTCTACCCGTTCGCTACGCCCAATGAGACCGACTTCAAAAACCTGATGGATGTCTACCTGAACGCGGTGTTCTGCCCGCTGGCCATGGTGGACAAGAGCGTGTTTGAGCAGGAGGGCTGGCACCGCAGTGCCGACGGCACCGTGAGCGGAGTGGTGTACAACGAGATGCAGGGCGCTCTGGCTGCACCGGATGCTCAGTTGGAAAATGCACTGGAACGGGCCATGTTCCCGGATACGGCCTACGGCTTTGTTTCCGGCGGCGACCCGGCCAGCATCCCGGCGCTGACCTATGAAAAGTATAAGCGGGTATATCACCGCCACTACAGCGCCGACAACTGCTGCATTACCCTCTATGGCAAAATGGATATGGCTGAAAAGCTGGAACTGCTGGACAGGGATTATCTCTCCAAAATGCCCAAGGGCACCAGCCGTCCGCAGCTGACCGTGCAGCACGAGCAGGCGGGCGCCTGCGTGGAACTGCCCTACTATACCGAAAAACCGGAGCCGGACGAGGTGCAGTGTGCTCTGGCATGGTACACCGGTGCCTTTGCAGACCGGGAGCGGCAGCTGGGCGTGGAGATCCTGCTGGATGCCCTGCTTGGCACCAATAACTCCCCGCTGAAGGCGGCGCTGCTGGCCGAAAAGCTGGGCGCAGATATTGACATTGGCTTTGACGACAGCACCCTGCAGCCGGTGCTGGAACTGGTGCTGCGCGGTGCCACCGAGGAGAGCGCTCGCAAGTTTGCTGCCGCTGTGCGCAAGGCGGTGGACGGCATTCTGGCCGAGGGCATCCCGCAGGAACTGCTGTTGGCTTCGCTGAACGCAGCAGAGTTTGCATCGCTGGAGCGCCCGGGCACCCTGCCAGACGGCGTGCTGGATGCCATCAATGCTTCCACCGCTTGGCTGCACACCGGCGACCCCACTCTGCTGCTGCACACGGACAGGCTGTTTGCTTCCCTGCGGGAAAAGATGGCCGATGGCTGGTTCAATGAACTGCTGCGTGAGCTGTTTGCACCGGCTCCGGTGCAGGTGGTGCAGGTGCCCACCCTGCCTAAAAAAGAGGAGGGCGAACCCATCCGCACCGACGGCAAGCTTGTGCTGGAGCACCCGCTGACCGTTGCCGACCTTGGCGACGGAGCAAGGACGGCCCCAGGCGAGCGGGAACTTCTGGCCGGGGCACAGCTGCTGCATCACCCTTCGGCAGGCAGCCTGTACCTGAACTTCTACTATGACCTCGGTAATGTGAAGCCTGAGGACATGCCGTATCTGGACCTGCTGACCGATGTGCTGGACGAGCTGGACAGCACCGAACACACCGCTCAGCAACTGAACACTCTGCGCAGCACATGGCTGGGCGACAGCCGCACCCAGCTGGACATCTGGACTGGGCGGCAGGAGGGTGCACCCTGCCATGCCAAGCTGAGCCTGTGTCTGAGCCTGCTGGAACGCAGTCTGGAAAAGGCTGTGGAGCTTGGCGGCGAATGGCTGTATGATACCATCCTTACCGGCCCGGCGGCAGAAGCTGCTTTTGCACGGGTGCTGAGCCAGCAGAAGTTGAACATGGAACAGCAGTTCATCCAGCAGGGCAATGTATACGCAGCCACCCGCGCCAGTGCCCACTACACGGTGGACGGTGCGGTGAGTGAACGCTGCAGCGGTGTGAGCTATTACAAGTTCCTGTGCGGCGTGCAGGAGCGCGGCAATTGGGCAGCACTGGGCGAAAAGCTGGATGCCCTGCGCACAGAGGTGCTGCAGCACGCGGAGCTGACGGTCAGCCTGTACGGCAGCGAGGATGCCCTTGCAAAGCTGCGCACTCTGCTGCCGGACAGCCGCTTTGCTGCCGAGGGCCGCGCTGCGGCAAAGCCCTATGTGGAGCCGCTGACACCGCCGGTGAACGAAGCGTTTATCATTGACGGCGGTGTGAACTACGATGTACAGGTATGGCCCATGGAGCGCCGCAGCGACCGCAAGGCGCTGGCCCGCGTGATGAGCTACGAATACCTGTGGCACAACATCCGCGAGGTGGGCGGTGCTTACGGCACCGGAATGCTCTCCTCGGACGGCGTGGAATACCTGTACACCTACCGCGACCCCCATGTAAAGGAAAGCTACGACACCTTTGCAAAAGGTCCGGCAAAACTGGCAGCACGGGAGTACACCGAAAAAGACCTGAACGATTTTATTGTGGGTACTGTGGCCAAGCTGGACACCCCCCGCAAGCCGCGTGCTGAGGCCCGCGAGACGGACCGCCGGTATTTCTGCGGCATCACTGATGAAATGATGGCGGCAGACCGCAAGGCCCTGTGTGCGGTGGATGCCGCACTGCTGAAGGAGCAGGCCGCAGAGCTGGGTGCCGCCATGGCAAACGGCGTGCGGGTGGTGTTTGGCAGCAAGGATGCTGTGGAAGCCGCAAAAGAATTGTTTCATACGGTAGAGACCCTGTAAGCAAAGAGCCTTCCATCCCGCTCGGGACATGCTCTGACAGGATAAAAGTGCCTGATGATACGAAAAATGTCATCGGGCACTTTTACTTTTTGTAAAGAAACGGAAAAATTTAAAAAGCAGGGTTGACGCGGCAAAAAAGCAGTGGTAAAGTAATGGGCGGAAAAGGCAAAAAGTGTCTTTTTACAACAGGAAAACGAGGTGGTTGTCATGGAACCTGCTGGCAGTAGCAGCAGTCTTTCTCCCCGATTATTTTATATGATGGCAGCCGCCGTTTCTGCTTTGCGCAGACCCTGCTGTGTGTGAATGCACACGGTGCGTGTTTGCGTTCCCTGAAAAGAAGAAACGAGAGCTGCCACTGAAAAGGAGGCAGCTTTTTTATGTCTGAAATCTCGATCGATACCCTCAAGACCATGCTGGCAAATCTGGACGATGCCAAGAAATACCAGAGCCTGCGGGATGTGATGGAAACTCTGCCCGCGCCCGACCTTGCGGCGGTATTTGAGGATCTGCCTGCAGAAAAGCTCCCGGTGCTGTTCCGTCTGTGCCCGAAGGATCTGGCCGCAGATGTGTTCACCGAACTGACCCCTGAGACCCAGCAGAAGCTGATCGACGGCCTGACCGATACCGAGCTGAAGGCTGTTGTGGACGAACTGTTCGTGGACGATGCCACCGACCTTGTGGAGGAAATGCCTGCCAACGTGGTCAAGCGCATTCTGGGTCAGGCCGACCCCACCACCCGCCGCATGATCAACGAGCTGCTCAAGTACCCGGAGGACTCGGCCGGCGGCGTGATGACCACCGAGCTGATGGAGCTGCGGCCGGACATGACCGTGGCACAGGCTATGGAGGCCATCCGCAGGAATGGCTTTGACAAGGAGACCATCAACAACTGCTATGTGACCGATGACAGCCGCAGGCTGATCGGCGTGGTGTCCCTGCGGGCGCTGGTGCTGGCAAAGAACACAGAAGAGCCTATCAAGGACCTGATGGATTCCAATGTGGTCAGCGTGAGCACCACCACCGATCAGGAGGATGTTTCCAACCTGTTCGAGAAATACGGCTTTCTGGCTATTCCGGTGGTGGACGCGGAAAACCGGCTGGTGGGCATCGTGACCATTGACGATGCTATCAGCATCCTGCAGGACGAGGCCAGCGAAGATATTGCAAAGATGAACGCAATCGGCCCCTCCGACAAGCCCTACTTCAAGCAGAGCATGTGGGATCTGTATAAGAGCCGTGCGCCGTGGCTGCTGTTCCTGATGATCAGTGCCACCTTCTCCAGTCTGGTCATTCGCGGATACGAGGATGCACTGGCCGCTGTGACCGTGCTGACTGCATACATCCCCATGCTGACCGACGCAGGCGGCAACGCGGGCAGCCAGAGCACCTCCACCATCATCCGCGGCATGGCGGTGGGCGATATCCAGCCCCGCGATCTGCCCCGCATCCTGTGGCGCGAGAGCCGCGTGGCCTTGCTGTGCGGCGGCACGCTGGCCGTATGCAACTTTGTAAAGCTGCTGGTGTTTGACCGCATCGCGGCTCCGGTGGCGCTGGTGGTGTGCCTGACTTTGATCTGCACCATCCTGCTCTCGCAGATCATCGGCGGCATTCTGCCGGTGGCGGCAGAAAAGCTGCATGTGGATCCGGCCGTGATGGCTTCACCCCTGATCACCACCATTGTGGATACCACCACGCTGCTGATCTACTTCAACATTGCAAAGATGCTGCTGCATCTGTAAAAGATACTCGGATCGGAATGCCCGGAGGCTTAGGAAAGCTTCCGGGCATTTTCTTTGCAAAAGGCAGGCGGCAGGAACCGGGAATGACAGGCGATTTTCAGAAAATTTCAGAAATGAAGCGAAAAAATGCGGAAGAACAGGGATGAACTATTCCTGAAAATATTTTTCAAGATATACAAGAAATAAAAAAGCTGCAAAAACCGGACGATGCAACATTTTGTAATCTTTTTGAGAGAAAAATGACATAATTTTTTTGCTTTTGTAGGAAGGTTGCAAATGTATGAAAAATTGTGATGTTTCGAGAAAAGAAATTGGCGAGCCCAAAAAGCATTTGTTGAAATAGCACAAAAGAACTCCTTCAATCTTGTGAACTTGTTCTCTTGAACAGTGGGGTGCTGCAAGGGTATAATACGAACAGGAATTACAGGTGCATGCAAGATTGCTCCTGTGAAAATGCTGAGATACGAATTGAAGGAGAACATTATTATGAAAATGATTTCGCGTCGTGACTTCCTGAAGGCATCTGCTGTTGTTGGTGCAACTGCTGCTATGACCGCCTGCGGCGGCTCTTCCAGCACCTCTACTGCTGCTTCTTCTGCTGCTGCATCTTCTGCTGCTGCTTCCAGCGCTGCTGCAACCAACGGTTCCGCAAACATCGGCGTGTGCATCTATCAGTTTGCTGATAACTTCATGACCCTGTACCGCTCCGATCTGGAAGAGTACCTGAAGGACATGGGCTACTCCGTCACCATCATGGACGGCAAGAACGACCAGAACACCCAGACCGAGCAGATCAACACCTTCCTGCAGCAGGGCGTGGACGTGCTGGTCATCAACCCCGTGCAGACCACTTCCGCACAGACCATCGTTGATACCGTCAAGCCCTCTGAGACTCCTATCGTCTTCATCAACCGTGAGCCCGACAAGAGCGTTCTGGACTCCTACGCAGACAAGTGCTGCTACGTTGGTGCTGACGCACGTCAGTCCGGTACTTATCAGGGCGAGCTGATCCTGGAGACCGAGACTCAGGGCGATATCAACGGCGACGGCAAGATCACCTACATTATGTGCAAGGGCGACCCCGAGAACATCGATGCTCAGTACCGCACCGAGTACTCCATCAAGGCCCTGACCGATGCAGGCAAGGAAGTTGAGTGCCTGTACGAGTACCTGGACAACTGGGATCAGACCACCGCTCAGCAGGACGTTGCAAACGCTCTGTCTCAGTACGGCGATAAGATCGAAGTTGTCTTCTGCAACAACGACGCAATGGCACTGGGCGCTCTGCAGTCCATCCAGCAGGCAAGCCGCACCGTCGGCAAGGACATCTATCTGGTCGGCGTCGATGCACTGGCTGAGGCTGTTCAGGACGTTCTGGATGGCAACATGACCGGTACCGTTCTGAACGATGACGTGGGTCAGGCTACCGCAGCTGCTGAGGCTACCAAGCTGTACGTCGAAGGCTCCAAGGTCGAGCAGTACTACTGGGTCGACTATGTGAAGGTGACCAAGGACAACGCTTCCGAGTACGCGAAGTAAGACCAAAGTTTTCCTGAAACAATGCAAGGTGCGCAGTGGACCTTGACGGCTTGAGCAAAGCTATAAAGCGCGTGCGTGCGAGAAATATTCTCCGCGCACGCGCCTTGTTTTGAAAAAAGGTTTTTCTGCGGCCCGATGATAAACGACAAGGAGGCTCTGCGGAATGTCAGAATACCGTCTGGTAATGAAAGGCGTGGTCAAGACCTTCCCCGGCGTCAAAGCGCTGGATCACGCCCAGTTGGAGCTTCGCCCCGGTAAGGTCATGGCGCTGATGGGTGAAAACGGCGCCGGTAAGTCCACCCTGATGAAATGCATGTTCGGCATTTACAAGATGGACGAGGGCGAAATTGAATACGAGGGCGAAAAAGTTACCATCACCACCCCTCTGGATGCACTGAACCGCGGCATTGCCATGGTGCATCAGGAACTGCAGCCGATTCCGGCACGTACTGTGGCCGAGAACATCTGGCTGGGCCGCTACCCCACCAAAAAGTACGGCCCTGTTACAGTGGTGGATCACGCCAAAATGTACAAGGATACGGAGGAGCTGCTGAAAAAGCTGAAGCTGGAGATCAATCCCCGTGCAAAGCTTGGCTCTCTGAGCATCGCACAGATGCAGATGGTGGAAATTGCAAAGGCTGTTTCCGCAAACTGCAAGGTGCTGATCCTGGACGAACCCACTTCCTCACTGACCGCAAACGAAGTTGAGTCGCTGTTCCGCATCATGCGTGAGCTGAAGGCTCTGGGCGTGGCACTGGTCTATATCAGCCACAAGATGGACGAGATCAAGGTGATCGCGGACGAAGTCACCATCATGCGCGATGGCCAGTACATCGGCAAGTGGGACGTTGCCAACATGACCAAGGAAGAGATCATTGCAAAGATGGTCGGCCGTGAGCTGTCGAACCTGTATCCCCCGCTGGAGAACCATCCCTCGGACGAGGTGATGATGAAGGTGGAGGACTTCACCTCCATCCATCCGCGCTCCTTCCGCCACTGCAGCTTCGAGGTCAAAAAAGGCGAGATCCTGGGCGTGGCCGGTCTGGTGGGCGCACAGCGCACCGAGCTGATGGAAGGCATCTTCGGCCTGCGTGCCCATACCTCCGGTAAGGTGTGGATCAAGGGCGAAGAGGTGAACATCAAGCAGCCCCGCGACGCCATCCAGAAGAGCGTGGCTCTGCTGACCGAGGACCGCCGTGCCACCGGCATCATGGGTGTGCTGAGTGTTGCCGATAACATCTCCATTGCATCGCTGGATGCCCTGCGCAAGGGCCCCATCATGCTGGACAACAAGAAGATCCTGGATCTGGTGGCTACCAACAAGGAAAAGATGGCCATCAAGGTACCCAGCCCCAAGACCCAGATCAAGAGCCTTTCCGGCGGCAACCAGCAGAAGGTGCTGATCGCCCGCTGGCTTGCCAACAACCCCGATGTGCTCATTCTGGACGAGCCTACCCGCGGCATCGACGTCGGTGCAAAGTATGAAATTTACTGCATCATCGCCGATCTGGCCAAGCAGGGCAAGAGCATTATCATGATCTCCTCTGAAATGAGCGAGATCATCGGTATGTCCAACCGTGTCATGGTCATGTGCGATGGCCGCATCACCGGCTTTATCGACGGTAAGGATGCCACGCAGGAGAACATCATGGCGCTGGCTACCCAGTTCGAGACCGCACCTGACGCAGCTGCGGCAAATCAGTAATTAAGGAGGCTGTCTATCGTGGAAGCTACCAAAAAATTGAATGGCAAGGCTGTGGGCAAGTGGCTCAGCAACAACGCCATTATCATGATGATGCTGGCAATCACTCTGATCGTTGGCATCATGCACCCCAACTTCTTCTCCGGCACCAACATGATCAACCTGTTCAAGAACGTGTCCATCCGCTACATCATCGCGCTGGGCATTTCCGGCTGCCTGATCACCACCGGTAACGACCTGTCCGCTGGCCGTCTGGCTGGTTTTGCCGCATGTCTGGCCTGCATTTTTGCGCAGACCGAAGGCGCTTCCGGCAAGTTCTATCCCAATATGCCCACCCTGTCCACCCCCGTGGTGTTCATTCTGGTCATTGCCATCTGCGCCATCGTGGGTCTGTGCAATGGTCTGGTGGTCAGCTACCTGAAGGTGCAGCCCTTCATTGCTACCTTGGGTATGCAGCAGGTGGTCTACGGTATCTGCCTTGTGTACACCGGCGGTACCCCCATCGGCTCTTTGAACAAAAACTTCACCTCTCTGGCCTCCAACACCATCATCGGTGTGCCCGTGCTGATCTGGATCGCTTTGGTGGTGGCTGCATGCTTCTGGTTCCTGTACAACAAGACCCGCCACGGCAAGTACATGTACGCCATCGGCGGCAACGAAGCTGCTGCTGAGGTGGCCGGTGTCAACGTGCACGCTACCAAGATCCGCATCTACATTCTGGCCTCCTGCATGTTCGGTCTGGCAGGCTGCCTGCTGGCTGCAAAGTCCGGCGGCGCATCCGTCAACACTGCAATGGGCTATGAGCTGGACGCCATCGCAGCCTGCACCATCGGCGGTGTTTCCACCACCGGCGGCGTTGGTACTGTGCCCGGCGTTCTGGTCGGCGTTCTGGTCTTTGAACTGATGAAGGTGGCTCTGCAGTTCATGAACGTGAACTCCTCCTACACCTACATCGTTCAGGGCCTTGTCATTATCGTGGCTGTGGCTATCGATATCCGCAAGTATCTGGCAAAGAAGTAAGAGCTTTTTCTGTGGGTCGTCTGCTTTTGGGCAGGCGGCCCGCTTTTTTTATTTGCATTTGTGTGGTATCATAAAGAAAAACACCATCAGGAGGTGTGCTTATGGCACAGGAAAACCGAACAAGGGAGCAGTTCACAGAGGAGCTTGCCCGGCGGGAAGCTGCCCTTGCGGCCCGGGAAGAACAGCTTGCACGGGAGCAGGCAGAGTTGGCCGCGCAGAAGGCGGATTTTGAGGAGGGCAAAAAGAGCCTGCTCAACAACGGTGACAAGAATTTTGTGAATGCGAAAGAAAAAATGTACGACCATTTTCCGCTGACAGTGCACCAGATGGATATTATCATCGGGGTACTGTTTGCACTGATCGCACTGTTCCTTGTGCTGGGGGTGACCCATACCAGCTTCTTCGGGCTGTTCGGAGGGTAAGTGCATTCCTTTTCTGCAGCAGGTGATTGCATTTCATCCGCAATGTGCGTATAATTTAGGATAAAAGCTCTGCCGCACTGCGGCGGCAGGAAGAGGAGTGGTGATCTTGAAAAAGAAATGGCTCGCGGCGGTGCTGGCCGGAGCTTTGCTGGCAGCAGCACTGCTGAGCGGATGCTCGCCGGTGGAGACCGTTAAACGGCTGCGCTTCGGCGTGGCTGGCGAGGGCGGCATCTACCGGGAGTTCGGTGAGCGGTTCGCAGCATTGGAAAATGAGACGGACAACGGGCAGGTGGAGCTGAAGGCTACCGCCGGTTCCGCAGCGAACCTGCGTCTGCTGGCCGGCGAATACCTGCAGCTGGCCATTGCACAGGCAGACCTTGTGCAGGATGCCTATGACCAGACCGGCATCTTTGCCGACGAGGAGGAAAGCCGGGGCTTTGGTGCCGTGGCGGCGCTGTACACCGAGACCTGTCAGGTGGTGGTGCGGGCGGATTCCGACATCCAGTCCATTGAGGACCTGCATGGCAGGACGGTGAGCATTGGCGCGGAGGAATCCGGTTCGGAGCAGAACGCGCGGCAGATCTTATCTGCCTATGGTCTGAACGACAAGATGGTGAGCATGGTAAACCTGAACTATGAGGATGCCGCTGCCCAGCTGAAGGCGGGCAGGGTGGATGCCATCTTTATGACAGTGGGCGCGCCCAGCCCGGTGCTGACCGCTCTGGCAGGCGAGTGCGGCATCCGGCTGCTGAAGGTGGACGGTGCGGCAGCACAGCGCCTGCAGAGCGCTTACAGCGCCTACAGCGGCGTTACGCTGCCGGCAGGCACCTATCCCGGCCAGACGGAGGAAGTGCAGACGGTGGGCGTGAAAGCCGTTCTGCTGGCCAGCAACGCGCTGCCTGCAAAGCAGGTGCAGCAGCTGACACAGCTTCTGTTCTCCAGCCGGGAAGGGCTGGAAGAGCAGCTGGGCATCCCGCTGGACCCGGAGGAAAACGCAGTAGAGGGCGTTGGCATCCCGTTCCATGCGGGTGCGGCCGCATATTATAAGGCGGCAGGAATTACGGTCGATGAAGCGGCTGGGAACTGAGGGAAAGTAGAGCAATGAAGATCGAATTGGATATGTATCAGACACTGGCCGTTGCGGTGCTGGTGCTGATGCTGGGCAAATTTTTGCGGGCAAGGGTGCAGGTGCTGGAACGTTTCTGCATTCCGGCTCCGGTCATTGGCGGCGTGCTGTTCGCCATTTTTACCTGTGTGTGCTATGTGACCGGCGTTGCCGAGTTTGCATTTGATGATATTCTAAAGGAAGTCTGCATGGTGATGTTTTTCACTTCGGTGGGCTTCCAGGCAAACCTCAAGGTGCTGAAAAGCGGCGGAAGAGCGATGATCGTGTTTCTGGGCGTGGTCATCGTGCTGATCGTCAGCCAGAACTTTGTAGCCGTGGGGCTGGCAAAGCTGCTGGGCGTGGATGCGCTGGTGGGCCTTTGCACCGGCTCCATCCCCATGGTGGGCGGTCACGGCACCGCCGGTGCCTTTGGCCCGGTGCTGGAGGACTTTGGCATTCAGGGGGCCACCACCCTGTGTACGGCAGCGGCCACCTATGGCCTGATCGCGGGCAGCATGATGGGCGGCCCCATCGGTAAGATGCTCATTGAGCGGCACAACCTGCTGGCCACGGTGGTACCGGAGGATGACAGCCTGCTGGTGGAAGAAGAAATGAAGCACGAGCGCCACACCACCATGTACCCGGCGGCAAGCTTCCAGCTGATCGTCGCCATGGGCATCGGCACGGTGCTGTCCAGACTTCTGAGCCTGACGGGCATGACCTTCCCCATCTATATCGGTGCCATGATCGCGGCGGCCATCATCCGCAATGTGGGTGAGTATGGCGGTGGCTACACCGTGTATATGGGCGAGATCAATGACATTGGCGGCATCTGCCTTTCGTTGTTCCTGGGTATGGCCATGATCACCCTGAAGCTGTGGCAGCTGGCAGAGCTGGCCCTGCCGCTGATCGTGCTGCTGGCTGGGCAGACCCTGTTCATGATCCTGTATGTGGTGCTGGTGGTGTTCAACATCATGGGCCGCGATTACGACGCGGCGGTGATCGTATCCGGCACCTGCGGCTTTGGCATGGGCGCAACGCCCAACGCTATGGCCAACATGCAGGCCATCTGCGATAAATATTCGCCCTCGGTCAAGGCGTATCTGCTGATCCCGCTGGTGGGCAGTCTGTTTGCGGACTTTCTGAACAGTCTGGTCATTACGGTGTTCATCAATTTTATCTGAAGCTGATCTTTACAGTTCGGGCGGGTTTCCGCACCGGGAAAGGAGACGTGCAATGTCGCTTTATCACCATCTGAAAACGTGGCTCGGAAAAAAGCGGGAGCATCCCCATGAGGAAGAAACCGTGGCCTTGCCGGAAATCCATACCGGCAAGGTGGCACATCATACGGATGCGGACGGCACTCCGGCGGCAGATAAGCCGATCCACTACGATAACGTAGCTATCCCGGAAGTGCATATCCACCCGCGGCGCAAATAACCCCGATTGCTAAAAAAAGAATAGTTCCACGCCGGACAGCCCGGAGCGAATGCGCAGGCTGTTCCGGATCATAGGAAGCAGAAAAGCTCCCGTCCATCATCAGGACGGGAGCTTTTTTGCTTGCGGTAAGATCAGCGGCTTAGAGGAACACGTACTTGAGGATGAACAGCACGGTCAGCACATACATCAGGGGGCTGATCTTCTTTTCCTTGGCCTTGCCGGTGACCAGATTGATCAGGGTCCAGGAAATCACGCCGATGGCGATGCCCTCGGAAATGCTGTAAGCGGTGGGCATGGCCAGAATGGTCAGGAAGGCGGGAATGCCCTCGCTGGGGTCGTTGAAGTCGATCTTGACGGCAGAGCCCATCATGTAGAAGCCCACGATGATCAGGGCCGGAGCCGTTGCAAAGGACGGGATGGTGAGGAACAGAGGGCTGAAGATGGTGGCCAGCAGGAACAGGATGCCGGTGGTCATAGCGGTCAGACCGGTGCGGCCGCCCTCGGTAACGCCAGAAGCACTCTCGACGAAGGTGGTGGTGGTGGAAGTGCCCAGCACAGCGCCTGCGCAGGTGGCGATGGAGTCGGCCATCAGTGCGCCCTTGATGTGGGGCAGCTTGCCGTCCTCGTCCAGCATGTCGGCCTTGGAGGCAACACCGATCAGGGTGCCCAGAGTATCGAACAGGTCAACGAACAGGAAGGAGAACATGACGGCGAAGAAGTTCAGGATGCCAACGCCGGAGAAATCGGTCTTGAACACCTGACCAAAGGTCTTGCCCAGCGCGGAGAAGTCGAAGCTGACAAAAGCGGTGGGAATGACGGAGTACATGCCTGCGTCGGGGTTGGGAACATAGATGCCGGCGATCTCGCAGAGGATGCCCAGCACCCAGGTGATAAGAATGCCGTACAGGATGCCGCCCTTGACCTTCTTTACCAGCAGGATGGCGGTGATCACGATACCCAACAGGGCAAGGATCGCGCCCATGCCCACGCTGGAGAAGGTCTCGCCCTTGAAGTGCTGGTAGGTGACGAGGGTGGAATCGCTGTTGACGATCAGCTTTGTATTCTGCAGGCCAACGAAAGCAACGAACAGGCCGATGCCCACGCTGACGGCGCTCTTCAGGGTCATGGGGATGGCATTGAAGATGCCCTCACGGACATTGGTGAGGGACAGCACGATGAAGATGATGCCCTCTACAAAGACGGCCATCAGGGCCAACTGCCAGCTGTAGCCCATGGTGAGAACGACCGTGTAGGAGAAGTAGGCGTTCAGGCCCATGCCGGGTGCCAGTGCAAACGGATAGTTGGCAAGCAGAGCCATAAGCGCAGTGCCAACAAAGGATGCCAGCGCGGTGGCGATCAGAACGGCTTCCGAATCCATGCCGGAAGCAGAAAGGATGTTGGGATTGACCGCAAGGATGTAAGCCATGGTCATGAAGGTGGTGATACCTGCCATGATCTCGGTCTTGACATCGGTGTGGTTCTCCTTCAGATGAAAGATGTTTTCTAACATGAGGAACCTCCTGATTCAGATAAAACATCCCGTCCGTGCGTGGGACGAGAAAGAACAGAACCTATTGTAACATTTTACAAAAGCATTTGTCCACAGAATAAACACACTTTTTTCATTTTCTGTCCAAAAATCGCAAATGAGTATGACTTTGAAGGTTTTCTGCGGGTCTGCCACAAATTTTGATGGAGAAAAAACACTGCTTTTGAAAAGATACGAAACAGCGATGAATTACAAGGGACGAAAGTATACTAATCGGATTTTTGAATTTAAAATATACGTTATGGCCCTGTAAAAGTGCACACTGTTGGGAAAGCAGCACCAGTGGTATCCTTTTGCCATAGCCCAGCACACCAGGGCGGAAAGGAGCTGATACCCAACACCATGGGGCAGACAAAACAGGCCAGAGGGCTGGCCAGCCTGAGCCGAGCCACGGACACCCTGAGCACCCTGCTGGCACAGCAGGTGCGGGAACTGAATGCCCGGCAGAAGGCGGCAAAAAAGGAAGGCGCATCGGGAGCAGGCACCATGAAAGACCTCAAGGAGGCCACGGCGGTGCTCAAGGATCTGGCCGGTGTAGCCAAGACCCTGAACGATCAGGGGGCACAGGCAGAAGGAGCGGAGTGCGGCGTGGTGCTGCTGCCGACGGTGGAGGAAGAACCATGAGCATTGTACAAGCAAGAGTGCCGGTGGTCTGGCGGCCCCAGCCGCGGCAGGCCGAATTTATGAGCCGCCCGGAACCGGAAGCGCTGTACGGCGGTGCAGCAGGCGGCGGCAAGAGCGACGCGCTGGTGATCGAAGCGCTGCGGCAGGTGCACATTCCGCACTACCGGGCGCTGATCCTGCGCAAGACCTACCCGCAGCTTTCCGATTTGGTGGACAAGAGCCAGGTGTACTACCACAGGGCGTTCCCGCAGGCACAGTACAACGCCACGGCCCATGTGTGGAACTTCCCCAGCGGGGCAAAAATTTACTTTGGCTCCATGCAGTACACCAAGGACCGTACCAATTATCAGGGCAAGGCCTTCGATTTTATCGGCTTTGACGAGCTGACCCACTTTGAATGGGAAGAGTACAGCTACATGATGAGCCGCAACCGTCCCACCGGCCCGGGCACGCGGGTGTACATGCGGGCCACCACCAATCCCGGCGGCATCGGACACGGGTGGGTGAAGGCACGGTTCATCACGCCTGCACCGCCCGGCACGCCTATCACCGAAGAATACACGGTAAAGCTGCCGGACGGCACCGAACAGAAGCTGCAGCGGGCGCGGGTGTTCATCCCTTCCAGCATTTTTGATAACCCCGCCCTGCTGGCAAACGACCCCGGCTACCTTGCAAGCCTTGCCAGTATGCCGGAAGCGGAAAAGCAGGCGCTGCTCTACGGCAGCTGGGACAGCTTTTCCGGGCAGGTGTTCACCGAATGGCGCAACGACCCGGCCCGCTACGAAGACCAGCGCTGGACCCATGTGATCGCACCGTTCACCATCCCGAAGCACTGGCAGATCTACCGCGGGTTCGACTTTGGCTTTTCCAAGCCGTTCTCGGTGGGGTGGTACGCAGCGGACGAGGAGGGGCGGCTGTACCGCATCAAGGAGCTGTACGGCTGCACCGGCAGGCCGAACGAGGGCCTGCGCATCGACCCGGTGGAACAGGCCCGGCGCATCCGGGAGGCAGAGCAGAACGACCCGCTTTTGCGCGGCAGGGTGATCCACGGCATTGCCGATCCGGCCATCTTTGATGAGAGCCGCGGCGAGAGCATTGCCGCTATGATGGAGCGCAGCCCAAACTTCCTGCGCTGGTCCCCCGGCGACAACACCCGGCTTGCGGGCAAGATGCAGTTCCACTACCGGCTGAATTTTGATGCGGACGGCAGGCCGATGTTTCAGGTGTTCAATACCTGCAAGCACTTTATCCGCACGATCCCGAACCTTGTGTACGACGAAAGCAACGTGGAGGACATCGACACCCGGCAGGAGGATCACATTTACGACGAGTGCCGCTATGTGCTGATGGAGAACCCTATCAGCCCGCCGGTGCGCTGTGCTGCGCCGCCCATGCCCGACGACCCGCTGAACCTGCACAAGCGGGCAAGATTTTACAGAATTTAAAGGAGAAACGCAATGGACGATTACGAGAACGAAGCTTTGCCCGTGGGTGAAGCACAGGTGGCCGAGGCCATGCAGACCTTGCAGCGGTACAAGGCGGGCAAGGCTGCGCTGGACAAGCGTATTGTGGATAACGAGCTGTGGTTCCGCATGGGCCACTGGAAGAACTACCAGAACCCCATGATGCCCGGCAAGGCCCAGCCTTCCAGCGGGTGGCTGTTCAACAGCATTGCCAACAAGCACGCCGATGCCATGGACAACTACCCGGAACCGAACGTGCTGCCCCGAGAGGCAGATGACGAGGACACCGCACGGGCACTTTCCAGCGTTTTGCCGGTGGTGCTGGAACAGGCCGACTACGAGCAGGTATACAGCGACTGCTGGTGGCGCAAGCTCAAACAGGGCACCGGCGTGACCGGCATCTTCTGGGACCCTGCAATGCGCGGCGGCATTGGCGACATTGCGGTGCGCAGCGTGAACCTGCTGATGCTCTACTGGGAGCCGGGCGTGGCGGATATTCAGGCATCGCCGGACTTTTTCAGCCTGAGCCTTGAGGACACGGCCCGGCTGTGCGCGCAGTACCCGCAGCTGGCAGGACACACCGCCAGCGTGCTGGACGTGCCCCAGTACATCCACGATGAAGGGCAGGACACCAGCTCCAAGAGCGTGGTGGTGGACTGGTACTACAAGCGCCCGGATGAAACGGGGCGCATGATGCTGCACTACTGCAAGTTCTGCAACGGCGTGGTGCTGTACGCCAGCCAGAACGACCCGGCGCTGGCAGAAAGCGGCCTGTATGACCACGGGCAGTACCCCTTTGTATTTGACCCGCTGTTCGTGGAGGAGGACAGCCCGGCGGGCTTTGGCTACATCGATGTGATGAAGGACTGCCAGACCGCCATTGACAAGATGAACCACGCCATGGACGAGAACGTACTGCTGAGTGCAAAGCAGCGGTATGTGCTCAGCGACACGGCAGGGGTCAACGAGGAAGAGCTGGCCGATTTCAGCCGGGACATCGTGCATGTGGTGGGACGGCTCAACGACGACAGTTTCCGTCCGCTGCAGACGGCGGGCCTGCAGGGCAACAGCCTGAGTTACCGCCAGAGCCGCATTGAAGAGCTGAAGGAGATCAGCGGCAACCGGGACATGACGCAGGGCGGCACTGCCGGAGGTGTGACCGCAGCCAGCGCCATTGCGGCCTTGCAGGAGGCAGGCAGCAAACTCAGCCGCGATATGCTCAAGAGCGCCTACCGTGCTTTTGCAAAGCAGTGCTATCTCATCATCGAGCTGATGCGCCAGTTCTACGACGAGCAGCGGGTATTCCGCATCGTGGGCGAAAGCGGCGAGAGCCGGTTCGTGCCCTTCTCGGCGCAGGCGCTGCGGGCGGTGCCCGGCGGCAGCGTGGGCGGCGTGGAACTGGGCAGCCGGGAGCCGATCTTTGACATCGTGGTGAGCGCCGCCAAGAAGAGCACCTTCAGCCGCCTTTCCCAGAACGAGACGGCCAAGGAGTGCTATCAGCTGGGCTTTTTCAAGCCGGAAAATGCCGATGCCGCCCTTGCGGCACTGGAAATGATGGACTTTGAAGGCATTGAGAAGGTGCGTCAGAGGGTGCGGCAGAACGGCACCCTTGCCCAGCAGCTGGCTAGGATGCAGCAGCAGATGGCACAGATGGCGGCGGTGATCGCCCAGCAGGGCACCGGGCCTGACGAACCGGCCCGCAGTGCAGGCGGTGCGTCTGCGCAGAAGGACGGGCAGGCGGTAAAGCTGGCGGGCCTTGGCAATGCCCTGCCGGTGGCCGCCGCTGCACGTGCCATGGACATCCATTAAAAAGGAGGTGAATTTTATGATGAAAGTTTGTTACAGCGAGATGGATACCCCCGCCGGGCTGAGCTGCCGGCTGGAAGCTGCCGGTCATGCAGGCTATGCGCCTGCCGGGCAGGACATCGTTTGTGCAGGAGCCAGCACCGTGATGCAGGGCCTTGTGTACCTGCTGGCCGGGGAAGAAAACGCCCACAGCGAAGCCTTTGATGAGCCGGACGGCCCGCGTCTGGCAGTGAGCGTGGATGCGCCCTGCGAAGAATGGGTGCGCGGTGCCTTTGAGCTGGCCAAAGCCTGCTTTGTGCTGCTGGCCGAACGCTACCCGGAGAATGTCCGCTTTGCGGATGTGAGCCGCAGAGGAAAGGAGAGCATGATGGATCTGCAGCTGTTTGCAGCGGAGGCGACCGCCGCCTGCGGCGGAAACAGGGAGCCGAGGCTGGGGCAGCGGCCAGCAGAACACGAGTGCCGCTCAAGGCACGAAGTGGACGCTGGGAGCCGCAACCCGTGGGGAACCTTTATGCTACAGCTCTTTGCAGAGGGAGAAGCCGCTCCCCCGGCCCTGAGCGAAGCGCAGACCCGGCAGGCGGTGGCCTCCGGCACCATGAAGCCGGACGAAGCAAAAGTACCCGCTGCGCCGCAGGCTTCGGCAGAGAAAACCGTAGAGCTGCAGCCGGAAAAGCCCCGGCAGGAACTGCCTGTGCAGCGCCCGGAACTGCCGCCGCTGTCCAGCTTTGCCCGCAGCACACAGGCTGCTGTGCACAGCCTGCATGCCCGCTGGGCGGCAGAGGAAGCGGCCATGCGCCGCAGCCAGCCGGACTTCGACCTGCAGAACGAGCTGCGTAGCCCGGAGATGCGCCGCCTGATGCAGCTGCCCGGCATGAGGGTGCGGGATGCGTACCGTCTGGCCCACTACGACGAAAACCTGCGCACTGCAGCGCAGGCTGTGGAGCAGGGCGTGGTGGAACGCATTCAGCAGCGGGCCGCACGGCCCACCGAAAACGGCATCCGGCCCGGCGGCGCGGCTACCGTCCGCCCGGATGTAGCCAGCATGACCCGCGCCCAGCGAGAAGCACTGGAACGCCGTGTGCTCCACGGAGCACAGATCGAATTGTGACTATTTTACAAGAGAAAGGAATATGAGCATGAACAAGAATTTCAACATCCAGCTGTTTGCGGAAAACCTGAACACCACCGCTACCATGTCGAAAGAGATGAAGACCTTCTACGAGAAGCGTCTCATCGATCAGGCAGAGCCGCGTCTGGTGCACGACCAGTTTGCGGACTACTACCCTGTGCCCCAGAACGGCGGCAAGACCATTGAGTTCCGCAAGTACGACAGCCTGCCCAAGGCATCCACTCCGCTGACCGAGGGCGTGACCCCGAACGGTCAGGCACTGAATGTGACCACCATCACCAGCGATCTGCACCAGTACGGCGGCTGGACTCCGCTGACCGACGTGCTGCAGATGACCGCCATTGACAACAATGTGGTGCAGGCCACCCGTGTGCTGGCAAGTCAGGCAGGCCGCACCATGGACAGCATTACCCGCGATGTGCTGGCGGGCGGCACCAATGTGATCTATGCGCCCAAGCTGGCCGCAGGCGGCACCGAGACTGCCGTTGCCAGCCGCAAGGCACTGGACAAGACCTGCACCCTGACCCCGAAGCTGTTCTTTCAGGCAGCGGCGCAGCTGGGCGCGATGAACGCCGACCCCATCGGCGACAGCTACATTGCCATCATCCACCCCTACGCTGCCTACGACCTGAAGACCAGCAAGGAGTTCATTGAGGTGCACAAGTACGCAGACCCGGACACCATGTTCCGCGGCGAGATCGGCAAGCTGGGCAACATCCGCTTCATCGAGACCAGCGAGGCCAAGATCTGGAAGGATTCCACCTGCCCGGACGGTCTGGCTGTGTTCGGCACGCTGGTGCTGGGTGCCCACGCCTACGGCGTGACCGAGCTGGAAGGCGGCGGTCTGGAGCACATCGTCAAGCAGCTGGGCTACGGCGACGACCCGCTGAACCAGCGCGCTTCCGTGGGCTGGAAGGGCATGCGTGCGGCAGAGCGTCTGGTGGAGCAGTACATGGTGCGCATTGAAAGTGCGTCCAGCTATTCCGCCACCGCTGCTGCAAACTGAGGAGGCGTGAGCCATGGCTGAAAAGAAAAATGTGCGCATCCGGCTGTTCAAGGATAACAGCCGCTACAAGGGCGATCTGTTCGTCAGCGTGAACGGTGTGAACTATAAGATCCGCCGCGGTGTGGAGGTGGAAGTGCCGCCCGAAGTGGCCGAGGTGCTGGAGCACAGCCAGATGCAGGATGAGCTGACCGCCGCCCGCATTGCGGCGGCAGAGAACGCCGCCCAGTAAACCCGAAACAGACAAAAAGCCCGGCTGGGGAGCCTGCCCGGCCGGGCCTTTATAAAAAGGAGAGTGAGTATATGACCGTAGGACAGGCGCTGGAACGCGCCGAAGAGCTGCGCCCGGGCAGCCGCATTGCGCTGGCCACCCGGCAGGCGTGGCTGAAGGAAGCAGACGCGATGCTGCGGGAACGCTTTTTTAAAAACAGCATCACAGATGCATACGACGATGTGGGCGCAGACCTTGCATGGGACGACAGCCTGCAGGACGACGATGTGCTGCTGGCACCGGCACCTTTTGATGCGCTGTATCCGCATTATCTGTGTGCCATGACCGATGCGGCCCTTGGTGAGACCGACCGCTACGTCGGGGAGCAGGCCCAGTACAACAGTCTGCTGGCAGATCTGGCGGCGTGGCTGCGGCGCAGCTACCCGACCCTGACGGGTGCCCAGTGGCGCTGGTAAGGAGGTGAGAGCATGGTTCTGGCAAACAGAGCGAAGCTGCAGAACAGCCGCAGTCTTGTGCGGGTATTCGGCGGGCTGAACGAGACCTATGCCTGCTCGGAAGCAGAGTACAGCGCGGGTGTGAATTTTTCTGCCCGGGATTTCCCGGCGCTGAGCACCCGCAAGCCGCGCCGCAAGCTGAGGGAGTTGACCGGGCTGAACGGCATGTATCACCTGAACGGGCTGCTGACCGTCTGCGGGAAGGATCTGATCTACACGCCGGATGCCGACGGCGCGAACCCGGTGACCTGCACCGAGGCAGTGACCGACGGCAAAAAGGCACTGGTGGGCATTGGTACAAAAATCCTGATCTTCCCGGACAAGGTAGCCTTTGATACAGCGGACGGAAGTGTTTCGGCACTGGGAGCTGTATGGCAGGCAGAGGGACAGAGCGTGCAGTTTGCACCCTGCGATGCCGCGGGCAAGGCCTACGAGGTGAGCGGTTACGGCAAGGAGGAACCGGAGAAGCCTGCAGACGGACAGCTCTTTTTGAAGGTGGAGGACGAGGAGCACCCATGGGCCAGCACCAGCACACTGGAAGAGTACAGCGCATCCTCCGGCAGCTGGACGGCAGTGCCGCTGGAATACTGCCGCATCACAGCGGCGGGCGCGCAGAGGCTATTTGCCCAGTGGGACACCGTGACCGTGCAGGGCACGGCAGCACAGCAGGCTGGCATGTGGACAAAGCTGGACGGGGATCTGGTAGTTTACGATGTGCTGGAAAACGGGCTGCGCGTGCGGGTAAGCCCGGAGGGAGATCATGTTTACGGCACGCTGGTGCAGAGCGCCGAGAGCGCCCAGTGGACCAGCTTGGACGGCAAGGAGACACGCAGCTTTGCGGTGAGCACGCCGGTGCGGATGGAACGCCGCGTGCCGGATCTGGACTACGTTACCGAGTGCGACAACCGGGTATGGGGCTGCAGCAGCAAGGAAAACGTGATCTATGCCTGCCGCTTAGGCGACCCCACCAACTGGTTTTCCTACCGGGGCATTGCGGCAGACAGCTACGCAGTGACGGTGGGCAGCGATGGTGCGTTTACCGGCGCGGCCACATGCATGGGCTATGCGCTGTTCTTTAAGGAGAACACACTGCACAAGCTCTATGGCTCCAAGCCTTCGGATTTTCAGCTCACCTCGCTGCGCTGCCGGGGCGTTGCCAAAAACGCGGCGCGCAGCCTGTGTGTGCTGAACGAGACGCTCTATTATCTTTCGCCGGACGGTGTGATGGCATGGGACGGCAGCATTCCAACAAAAGTGTCCGGCGCGTTGGATTCGGGCCGGCTGGCCAATGTGCAGAGCGCGGTGGGCAGTGCGCTGGATGGCCGCTATTACCTGCATGTGGCCCGCACGGCGGCAGGCGAAAATACGGCAAGGCTGCTGGTGTACGATACCGAGCGCGCGCTCTGGAGCGAAGAAAACGTGTGCTCCTACGAGATGACCAGCACCGGCGGACAGCTTTATCTGTGGGACGGGCAGGCACTGTGGGCCGCAGATCCCAGCCGTGAAGCGGACTGGCAGGCCACCGACGGTGTGGAGGAAAAGCTGAACTTTGAGCTGACCACTGGTGACATTGGGCTGGACGGGGCCGAGGACCGGTATCTTTCCCGACTGACGCTGCGGCTGGATGCCGAGTGCAGCAGTACGGTGGAGGTGGCCGCCAGCTATGACGGCGGCCCATGGGAGACGGTGGCAAGCCTGACGGCACAGGACAAGCGGCGCAGCTTTGATCTGCCGTTCGTGCCCCGGAGGCACGGCACCCTGCGGCTGCGCCTGAAGGGCAGGGGACAGATCACCCTGCGCAGCATTGCAAAAACAATGGCCGCTGCCAAGGGCGGCATTGCAGGCGGGGAGGTGTGACGAATGGCAAGCGTGATGGGCATTAACAAGATCGGCCTGCCCAAGCTCAGCGAGAACATGGACCCGGAGGATGCCCGCGCCCTGCGCAGCTACCTGTACCAGATGCAGGAACAGCTGCAGTATGTGCTGAGCAATCTGGACGTTGAGAACATGTCCGACGAGATGCGCACGAAACTGCAGAATTTATAAGGAAAGGATCATATATGGCAAACAGAAAGAAAAAGGACGAAGCGCTTGCCGCTGTGCAGGCGCAGACGGAGGGCAGCGGCCAGCCTGCCGTGCAGAGCGGCTATTCGGCAGCGGGACTGGACAGCCGCTCGGAGGTGGAAAACGCGCTGGCAAATTCCAGCTACAAGCCCAGCCAGACCGTGACGGATGCTGCAAATGCGCTGAAGGAGTGGCAGGCAAACCGCCCGGGCGATTATCAGAGCAGCTATCAGGAGCGGATCGATCAGCTTTTGAACCAGCTGCTGCAGCGTGAGAGCTTCCAGTACAGCTACACCAAGGATCCGCTCTACCGCCAGTACGAGCAGAACTATTTGCAGAACGCCCACAACGCCAGCGCAGATGCTGCGGCGCAGGCTGCAGCCCTGACCGGCGGTTATGGCTCCAGCTATGCCACGAGCGCCGCCCAGCAGGCGTATCAGCAGCAGATCGGTGCGCTGAGCAGCGCCATCCCCACGCTGTACAGTCTGGCACTGGATACGTATACCAGCGGCGGCAACGAGCTGGTGAGCCAGCTGGATCAGCTGAACAACAGCGAACAGGATGCCCAGCAGCAGTACAACAACAAGCTCTCGGACTACTACACTCAGCTGCAGCAGAAGGGCGAAGCATACAACAACGCCTATGCGCAGGACTACAGCGCGTATCAGGATTATCTGAGCCAGCTGGGCACCCTGCACGATTATTACTCCGCGCAGGAACAGCAGCAGGCAGCACGCCGCCAGCAGGTGTTCAGCAATGTGATGACCGTGCTGGGTGTGCTGGGCGATGCGGTGCAGATCGTTCTCAGCGGCACCACGGGCGTTGGCTCCATGCTGAGCGGCCTGCTGAATACCGGCTACAACATCTACTCCGGCAACCGTCAGTACGAGGCAAACCGTGCGGACACTCAGTGGAACCAGCAGCTGCAGGAGCGTCAGTATCAGGACAGCCTGAACCAGCAGCGCTACGAGAACGAGACGAGCGAGCGGGAGTATCAGGACAAACTCAACCAGCAGAAATTCAACAACGATGTCACAAGCCAGAAGCTGAACATCGCACTGGGCGAGTGGAACCTGAAAAAGTCCAATGCAGCGCAGAAAGCAAGCCGCGCTGGCAGCACGGCGGCAGGCAGTAAGACTGGCGGCACTGGCACGGGCAGTACGTCCTCCGGTACAGCCAACCGCAGCACGGGCACTGCCACCCGTCTGGGCAGTGACACCTCCCGGAATGTGACGGTGCCCTACATGGCCATGCTGATGCGCAGCCAGGGCAAGAGCGATACCAGCATCAGCACCGCACTGCGGCAGGATGGCTATTCCAGCGCAGAGATCGCACAGATCCTGCAGCAGATGAGGCGCTGACCGTTCGGGTGGATACCAAACAATAAAAAGCATGTGCAGAGCACACAGGAGCCGTTCCGGCCAGAGGTGTTCTGCACATGCTTTTTTAGCAGAAAATAATGGTGTGCTGTTCGAGTCCCACTGGGATACCCCTACCAAATAAAAAATCCGCTGTTTTGAACAGCGGCAGAAGGTTCCCCGGTAGACATTCCTAAGGGATGGAACCCGCAGCAGAATCTGACGGTCAGGGCCTTACGGGTTGTGTTTGCTGATTTTTCCGCAGCCCCTTGGCAGGGCTTTGAAAAATCAGAACACGGCCCCAACAACTCCTCCCTGTTTCGGCCGCAGGCCGCGGTCGTCGTCGTTGCTGTTCGAGTCCCACTGGGATACCCCCGCCAAATAAAAAAATCCGCCGATGCAAAGCATCAGCGGATTTTTGGTGGGGTGCCCAGTGGGACTCGAACCCACGGTCTCCAGATCCACAATCTGGCGCGTTAACCGACTACGCTATGGGCACCACATAGATGCGCCCGAAGGGACTCGAACCCCCGGCCCACTGCTTAGAAGGCAGTTGCTCTATCCACCTGAGCTACGGGCGCACGTTGTAATCCCATGGGTTCCATTATGGCGGCAGCTGTGTGTCGGCACACGCTGCGAGAAGTATAATACCATACAGGTCCCATTCTGTCAAGCAAAAAATGCAAAAATCTTTTTTCTTTTTTCAAAGCCCGCAAAGCACTGCTTTACAGCAGCCACATGCCTGCAAAGCCCAAAGCAAAGCCAAGCGCGGCTCCGCCCACGACATCGCGGATATGGTGCACGCCGGTCAGCACACGGCCAACACAGATGAGCACCGTGATGCCCACCATCACCCAGCCCGCCTTCGGGTAGAAATACATCCATACCATGGCCAGCACGGAAGCGCTCAGCGCGTGGCGGGATGGGAAGGAGTGTCCCCGGGTCTCCTTGTGCCGCAGCGGTTCAAAGCCGGGCTGTTCATAGGGACGCGGCAGGTTCAGCCTGTCCCGCAGGATGGTGCCGCCCCAGAAGGTAAGCCCCGGCACGAACACCGTCCGCGCAATGACGGCGGTGAGGTCCAGCGCGGCCTGACGCTGACTGCCCAGCAGCCGAAACAGCCGGACGTTCAGCAGGCAGAGCAGCACCGGATAACATACAAAAGGGATGAGCGGCAGCCAGCGGTCCAGTGCCACCACACAGCGCTTGGCTGTGGGGTGGGCATCCATCCAGCTGTGCAGGGCGTGATAATGTTCTGCGGTCAAAAAAGATCCCTCCGCATCGGGCACCTGAAAAATTAAAAGCAGGTGTCCAGATAATTTTCCACATCAAAGGGTTCCGGGGTGGAATCCTTGCGCAGGTACAGCGGGTGGTGGGGGTGGCCCTTTTTGCTGCGCCTGCCAAAGGTGACCCACGGGATCTCCCGCTCCCGCGTCAGGGCCACCATCTCCCGCATGAGGCCGGGCAGATAGTCCCGCTTTTCGATCAGCGTGCCCCACGCTGCCCACATGGTGGGTTCGGTCTGGGCCAGAACGGCTTTGAGCCAGCGCAGGTTTTCGTCACACAGGGCGCGGTCTGGCACACGGTCCATATCGTTAGGGTCGGTGGCGCGCTGGGGATACACGTTGAACATGATCCAGCTGTCAAAGCCGTTGGCGGCGGCAAGACGCTCCACACTTTTCAGGGTGGGGTCCAGTGCGCCGGGCTGGGCGGTGCTGGGGTTGATGCCAATGCATACCAGCGGGTGGGTGCCAACGCGGCCCAGTACGTAACGGTAAGGCTGATATGTATGCGGCTCGTAATACCAGATGCCGCCGGGATATTCGTCGGCCTTGAGTACGGGGATCTGTTCGGTCTGCATGGAAAGAATGCTCCTATCATTGTTTGCTTTCTATTATCGTACCTGAAACTGCAGGATAAATCAACTCTTTTGTGCGGAAAATCCTCCCATAAAATCAAATTTCATGGTATACTAAAGAAGGACGCTGCGGCAGCTGGCTGCAGCGCATTGCAGCTGAGAAAAAGGAGCAACTATGCTGGAAGATTACAAGAACGCACTGAAGAGCGGCCAGCGTGCTTACCGTGCCTGTGTGGCGCGCGGCCAGTCGCCGTATCTTGCGGTGCTGGACGATATTCTGGTCAATGTGAACATCGTGGCGCAGGAGCCGCTGGGCCTTGTGGAGATCCCGGCGGAAAGCATCGTCGGCACAAAGACCAGCGGCCGTCACACCGCCTTTGCACCGAACTTTATGCCCCTGCTGGAGCCGGACACCGAGTTTGCAGGCAAGTGGTCAAACCTCTGCGATGCACATCTGGAAGAGGGCATCCACACCCCCATCATCGCCTACGAGTTCCTGAACAAATTCTATGTGCAGGAAGGCAACAAGCGGGTATCGGTGCTCAAGTATTTTGATGCGGTCAGGATCGCGGGCACGGTCACGCGGCTCGTCCCGGAACGGAACGACAGTCTGGAAAACCGTATCTACTACGAATTTCTGGATTTTTATAAGCTCTCCAAGGTCAACGATGTGCATTTCTCCCGTCTGGGGGGTTACGCAAAATTGCAGACGCTGGTGTGCAAGGCCAGCGGTGAAAGTTGGACGGATGATGACCGGCTGAGCTTTTCCTCCTTCTATACCATGTTCCGCCAGCAGTTTCTGGCTCTGGGCGGCGGCGGACTGAATCTGACTGCCGGCGATGCCATGCTGGTGTATCTGTCGGTCTACCGTTACGCGGATGCCTGCGAGAGCACGCCCAGCCAGATGAAGCAGAATCTGGAAAAGCTGTGGGATGAGGTGAAGGTGCTCACCGAGCCGCAGGCCGTGGCCCTTTCGCTGGAGCCGAAGCAGGGCCCAGGCGAACCGCTGCTGGCAAAGCTGAACATCTTTACAAAGCCCAGCGAGCTGCGGGTGGTGTTCCTGCACGAGCACAACGCCGAAAACAGCGCATGGGTGCGCGCCCACGACAAGGGCATCGAAGCGCTGCAGCAGGCGTTCCCGGATCGGGTATTCATCACCCGCAAAGAGAACATCGAGCCTGAGGTGGACGCGGAGCAGGTGCTGGAGGATGTGGCTCACGACAATGCCGACGTGGTGTTCACCTCAAGTGCCCGGATGCATACCGCCTGCCTGAAGGTGGCGGCCCAGCACCCCAAGACCCGCATCCTGAACTGCTCGCTCAACGCGCCGCATCCGCTGGTGCGCACCTACTATCCCCGCATGTATGAAGTGACCTATCTGCTGGGAATGCTGGCCGGTGTGCTGACCAAGACCGACCGCGTGGGCTATGTGGCGGCAAACCCGGTGTACGGCATCCCGGCGGCAGTAAACGCCTATGCGCAGGGCCTGAAGACCGTGCGCCCGGACGCAAAGGTGGTGCTGCGCTGGGCCTGCCTGCCGGACCCGGCACACCCGCTGGATTTCTCTGACCGGCCGGATGTGGAGATCTTCTATGCCCGGGATAACCGCGAGCCGGAAGGCACCCACCGGGACTACGGTCTGTGCCGCCGCCAGCCGGACGGCACCCTGCAGCCGCTGGGCCTGCCGGTGTGGCGGTGGGATACCTTTTATACCGAGATCATCCGCTCCATTTTTGACGGCGCGTGGGACAGCGATGCAGCGGGAGCCAGAGCCGTGAATTACTGGTGGGGGATGAGCAGCGGCGCAGAGGAGATCGATTACAGCAAAGACCTGCCCGCAGGCACTTTACAGCTGCTGGACCTGATGGAAAAGATGCTGAGCGAGAACAACCTGCGCATCTTCCCGGAAGACCTGTACGCGCAGGGGCATGTGCTGCACTCGCCGGAGGCCGTGGTCTACAGTCCCAAGGAATTGATGGAGATGGACTGGCTGGACGAATGCGTGGAAGGTGCGCTGCCGCACTACGATGAACTGGATGTAAAAACGCATGTGCTTATGGCAATCAACGGCCTCAATACCCTGAAAGGGTTTGTGAAATAAGCGGCCCTCAGGCCGAGAGAGAACGGAGCAAACCGATGTGAAAATTCTTGCAATTTCGGATGTGCCCTCTAAAGCACTGTGGGACTACGGTACCCGCGAACATCTGGAAGGCATCGACCTGATCCTTTCCTGCGGGGATCTGCCGCAGAAGTATCTGGAATATCTTACGAACTTTACGGCTGCGCCCATCTTGTATGTCCACGGCAACCACGACGGCAGTTACAGGGAAAATGAACCTGGCGGATGCATTTGTGTGGACGACAGCGTGTATGTGTGGAAGGGCCTGCGCATTATGGGACTGGGCGGCAGCATCCGCTACAATAACCGGGAGGACAGCTTCCAGTATACGGAAAGGGAAATGCGCCGCCGTGTGCGCAAACTCTGGCGCAAGGCCCATCATGTGGGCGGCATCGACCTGCTGCTCACCCACTCCCCGGCGGCTGGCCTGAACGACAGCACGGATCATGCTCACAAGGGCTTTGCGTGCTTCAATGATCTGATGGATGAATACGAGCCGCAGTGGTTCGTGCACGGCCATGTGCACCTGAACTATGATGCAAAGCTGCCGCGCGTGTGCACCCGCGGCAAGACCACCGTGATCAACGCTACCGAGCGCTATGTGTTCGAGATCCCGGACCCGGACCCCG
The DNA here is from genome assembly GCF_009679665.1 of Faecalibacterium sp. BIOML-A4. Lineage (NCBI taxonomy): Bacteria > Bacillati > Bacillota > Clostridia > Eubacteriales > Oscillospiraceae > Faecalibacterium > Faecalibacterium sp. BIOML-A4. The sequence goes on from NZ_WKZG01000011.1 coordinate 94,995, forward strand.
TGATCCAGCATTATCCGTTCTGGAAAAGATGGTTTGATGTAAAATGAAAAGCTGCCTTGCATTTTTGGATGCAGGGCAGCTTTTTTTACGGTTTAAAATGGAGCCTTGTGTGGGAACGGACAACCTGCCGCAAAACAGGTGCGGAGTGCTTTGCAGCAGGAGAAAAGAATACAGGAAAAGTTACAGCTCCAGCTTGCCGGAGACTTTGTTGATCACGTAATAGGCAGCGTCTTCCTCGGGCTTGACGTATACCTTGCAGGACTGCACGCCAACCTTGTGGGTAGCGCGGTAATCGGCCTTGGCACGGTCAATGATATCGGTCACGTTGTACTGTTTGCCGCTGAACTCCACGTACAGCTCCGGTGCAAGCGGGGGACGGCCGCGGCGTGCAGGGGCCTTGGCAGATTTACGGGTCTTAGACTCCTTGGCCTCAGCGGCAGGAGCTTCCACAGCAGGAGCAGCCGCTGCGGTCTTTTTCTTTTCGGGCATAGATAAACCCCTCCTTGATCGTATTTGAATGCTGCACAGGGGGCTGCACAGCATTGGCTCCATGAAATATATTACTTATATAATAAGTTTTTAGAAATGGTTTGTAAAGTCTTTTTTGCAAAAAACTTTCGGAAAAAGGCAGGAAATCGGGTGTGAAACTCACTGGAATGCATTTTGATGCAACAGTATTACGGAACTGCCACAAAAACACGCAAAAAAGGCGGACCTTTCTGGTTTGCGCCGGGAACGCTCCCGCTACAAACCCGGCGGGTAAAAGCGGCGGCTTTCCGGCCCGGATTTACTCCCGGCAAAGCTCCTTGGCGCGTTGCACAACAGGGGCAAGAAGCTCCTCGTCCCAGTCCTCGGCAAGAGTGAACAGCAGCTGATAAACGGCGGCCTGTGTCTGACCCTGCGGGCGCTTTTGGGCCAGCGCAAACGCGGCAGAAAGCATTTGCAGCTTGAGGGTGCGGATACTCTCGGGCGCAGCCCACAGGCGGACAAAATCGTAATCGTTCGTGTTGCCGCAGGGCATGGCACAGGTGGCGCAGCCCGGGGCAACGCGGTGCTTTTCAGTCTGGACGATGGCAAGCATCCGCTGCAGCCTTTCCTCCGGTGCATCCGGCTGCGCGGCAAGGCGCAGACCGGCGTTCAGCACCTCGTCGGTGTCGTCCGTTTTGGGCTCGTTGGTGGTGGCCCGGGCAAGCCCCACGAGGGCACCCAAAAGGGTATCTCTTGCCTGCTGAGCAGGGGTGACAGGCGCTTTTAAAAGTTCAGACATGGCACAGTTCCTTTCAATGGATCTTTCTGCGGAAAGTATAGCCGATTCTGCTATGTTTTACAAGATGAACAAAACGGAAATTAAAAATAAAATATAGGCTGCTTGTGAGTTTGATGCCGTTTGTGGTTATGACCCTATTTCGTGAAAAAAAGTTCTCAAAAAGCCCGCAGGCTTTTTGAGAACCCAATAAAAATAATAATTCCGCTAAAGATGCTCAGAGCGAAGCAGAGAGCATTTAAAATCGTACTCAGCTCAGATCAGGCCCGGCACTTCTTTTGCCAGCAGCTCCGCCAGCTGTGCGTGGCCCTTGCGGGTCAGGTGCATGAAGTCCACCTTGTTGAACTCGCAGTCCTTTGCGTCCAGGAAGTGCACGCCCTGCCGCTCGCAGATGATGCGGAGCTGCTCTGCCACACCGGCAGATTTTTCCACACAGCCATCGCCCATCACAGCGTCGTGGAAGCCTGCACCGATGGGAGGAGGTGCCACCACCAGAATGTTGGGCTGCTTGGTGCCCCAGCAGTCCACGCTCTTGGCTTTGAGGATCAGCCGCTCCATGCCCGCAGCGATGCAGGCGGCGTTGGCACCAAAGCGCTCCTTGACATCGTTCGTGCCCAGCATGATGATGAGCAGGTCGATGACCTCATGACTCTTGAGCAGGGCATAGATGACGCTGAGGGCATCCATGGATTCGTGGATAGGGTCCACAAATACGGTGGTGCGGCCGGAAAGTCCCTCTTCGGTCACAAGGTATTCGTCGCCCAGCGCCTTCTGCAGGCGGCAGGTCCAGCGCTCCTCTTCATTGAAGCGGATGCCGTGGTCGGCGCAGTCGTTCGGGTCGGCACAGTAGCCGTGGGTGTTGGAATCGCCCAGACAGAGGATATGTGTTTTCATATATGATTACTCCTTTTCCATGGTCTGTCGGAAGTAGTACACTGCGCCCACCATACCGGCATCGTTGTGCAGCTGAGCGGCGCGCACTTCCAGCCCCTCTGCAAAGGCGGGCATGACCGATGCTTTCACCTTTGCGGCAATGGGTTCGATCAGCAGTTTCTGCTGCGCGCTCACGCCGCCGCCGATCAGAATGAGCTGCGGGTTGAAGATGTGCACCATGCCTGCAAGGCCCTGTGCAATCTCGTCCGTCCAGTGGTCCAGCAGGGCAAGAACTGTCTCGTTGCCTGCTTCGGCTACGGCAAAGATGGCGCGGCCATCCTTCCAATCGGGGTTCTTTTCCTGTGCGGCGCGCACCAGCGCGGTGGTGGCAGCGTAGCGTTCCCAGCAGCCCTTTGCGCCGCAGGTACAGTCCACACCGTCCAGCGCGTGGGTGCGGTAGTGACCCAGCTCACCGCCAAGGCCCCGTGCACCCTCTAACAAATGGCCTCCGGTCAGGATGCCGCCGCCCACGCCGGTGCCAAGGGTCACACCGATCACGTCCGTATAGCCCTGTGCAGCGCCGACCCACACTTCACCCAGTGTCATGCAGTTGGCATCGTTGGCCACTGTGACGGGCAGGCCGAAGTCCTCTTCCAGCGCAGACTTGATAGGGCTGCCGATGTAATTGGGGAAGTTGCCGCAGGTACCGGCTACGATGCCCTTGCGGCTGTCGATCTGACCGGTGGCCGAAACGCCGATGCCCGCAAGGCTTTCCACCGGGATGGAATTTGCGGTCAAAAACTCCTTTGCGGCCCTGCGCACGGTGGTGAGAACAGGCGTCTGGTAGCCGTCAAAGCTGACGCTCTCTTCGCCCTTGAGCAGCACCCTGCCGGTCTCGTCCACGATGCCCAGCTTGACGGCTGTGCCGCCGATATCAATGCCAAAATACTGTTTCATTCGGCACACTCCATTTTACTTTTTTGCGGCGTTGATGGCACCGGTAAAGCGGGCCGTGATCTCTGCAGGGCGGGTGATGGCACCGCCCACCACCAGTGCGAATGCACCGGCTTCCAGCGCCTTGACCGCCTGCTCCGGGTAGTGGATGTGGCCCTCGGCAATGACCTTTGCCGGGCACTCTGCGGCCAGCTTATGGACAAAATCAAAGTCGATATCGTCAATGCCTTTTGTTTCCGGGGTGTAGCCGCGCATGGTGGTGCCCACAAAGTCGGCACCGGCTTCGGCGCAGGCCATGGCGTTCTCAAAGTTGTCGCAGTCGGCCATGACCAGCTGGTCGGGATACTTTGCCTTGATGGCGCGGATGAACTGGGCAGAGGTGGAGCCGTCCGGGCGCAGGGCACCGGTGCCCTGCACGGCAAGGATGTCCACGCCGCACTCCACCAGCTCGTCCACTTCCTTCATGGTAACGGTGATGTACATGGGCGTGCCGGGGTAGTCCTTTTTGATGATACCGATGACCGGCAGATCCACCACCTGCTTGATCTGGGTGATGTCCCGCACGGTGTTGGCGCGGATGCCCACAGCGCCGCTCATGGCGGCGGCTTTTGCCATCAGCGGCATCACGCCGCCTTCTTTCGTGTACAGGGGCTCCGTCTCCAGTGCCTGACAGGAGACGATCAGACCGCCTTTGATCTGAGCAAACAGCTTTTCCTTATCCATCGTTCAATCCTCCATCCGAATCTTTACAACAGCCTTGCGCACGCCCACACAGCCGTGCTGTACAAGGCCGGGTTTGTGCAGCTCCGTGGGAAAGAACAGCACAAAGCGTCCTTCGCCCAGTGTGCCGGTCACGACACTGGCGCTGTCCTGAAAACCGCAGTCGCCGGTAAAATCGCCAATCTCCCTGCCGGGATTTGTGGTAAAGCCCCAGCCCTCGCTGCCGGTGATGTCGAGCTGCAGGTCGGCGTACTTTTTGTGATATTCCGGGTGGTAGCCATCGTCCGAATGGAGCGTGGCATCCATCGTGTTAATAAAAACTTCCTCGCCATCCACCTCGGTGCGGCCCAGAGGCAGGCTGGCAGGGTCGTGGGTCAGCAGGTAATCAATGGCCGTGTCGAGATTTTTGCAAAGGCCCTTGTAGCGCGTCAGGTGCTGCAGGGTATCACAGATCATAAAACGTCCCTCCAAAAACAAGCGCCCGCTCTCCCCTCTGAAAAGAGACGGAGAGGGGCGCTGCTTCAATTTTACAGCTTTGCGATGGCAGCTTCGATCATGGCCTGTGCTTCGGCCACGATGGCTTCATCTTCCGGGATCAGGCCGGGCATCGGCTCACGCACGCCGCCCAGCTCCAGACCGTACATCCGGCGCAGGATCTCCTTCTGCACGGCGTACAGGTTGCCGTGGGCTTCGCACATCTTGTAGATGATGCGGTCGGCCTCGTACTGAATCTCCTGAGCCTGCTTGATCTCGCCCTTGTTGATGTGATCGTTCATGGCCAGATACAGCTCGGGCATGACGGCGTAGGTGCCGCCGATGCCGCCGTCTGCGCCGATCACGCGGCCGGAAACAAACTGCTCATCGGGGCCGTTGAATACCACAAAGTTCCCCTCGCCGCGGGCGGCGATGCCGGCATCCTTGAACATCTGGATGTCCTGGGTGGGCATGGAGCTGTTCTTCACAGCCACTACATTGGGGTTCTTGAGCATTTCCTTCAGCAGGCTCATGGTCAGGCCGGTGCCTGCCAGCTGCGGGATGTTGTAGATGACGAACTCGGTGTTGGGAGCAGCAGCGGACATATCGTTCCAGTACTTTGCAATGGCGTACTCCGGCAGGTGGAAGTAGATGGGAGGAATGGATGCAATGGCATCCACGCCCACGCTCTCGGCATGGCGGGCCAGCTCCACGCTGTCGGCGGTATTGTTGCAGCCGACATGCGCAATGACGGTCAGCTTGCCCTTGGCTTCGCTCATCACGGCTTCCAGAACGGCCTTGCGCTCATCTACGTGCTGGTAGATGCACTCGCCGGAGGAACCGCCTACATACACGCCCTTGACGCCTTTGGCGATCAGATGGCGGGTAAGGGCCTTGACACCCTCGGTGGAAATGTTGCCCTCTGCGTCGTAGCAGGCGTAAAAGGCGGGGATGACACCCTGATATTTTTTGATATCTTTCATGTTCCAAACCCTTCTTTAAAAATAGTAATAAATACCGATGAAATGGTTTTGCATCAAGCTCGTACGCTTTCTGTTCCGGGCAGCGGCATCAGCGCCCTCTTGCGGTGCCCTGCATCCGCTTCGGCCCTTGGGCGGGCCTTGCGTCTTGCAGACCGCTGCGCCAAAAATCCCTCCCTGTTTCCGCCGCAGGCGGCGGTCGGGATTTTAGCCCTTAACAGCACCCATTGCGATGCCCTTGGTAAAGTACTTCTGGAAAATGAGGAAGATGATGATGATAGGCACAGCAGCCAGTGCGGCACCTGCCATGATCAGGCCAAAGTCGGTGCTGTTCTCAGCCTGCAGCTTTGCAATGCCCAGAGAAATGGTCAGGTTGCTGGTGCTGGACAGCATGATCAACTGCATGAAGTAGTCGTTCCAGCTGTTGATGAAGGTGAAGATGGCCAGTGCGCCGATGCCCGGCTTGACCATGGGCAGCACGATGTCGATAAAGGTCTTGGCCTCGCTTGCACCGTCGATGCGGGCCGCTTCCAGCATCTCAGTGGGGATGCCCTCACTGAACTGCTTCATCAGGAACACGCCAAAGGGCCAGCCCACGATGGGGAAGATGACGGCCCAGATGGTGTTGTACAGGTTCAGGCTGCTCATTTCGCGCAGCAGGGGAATCAGAATGACCTGCTTGGGCAGAGCCATTGCACACACGATGAGGGTGAACAGCAGCTTGCGGCCTACAAAGCGCTTTTTTGCCAGTGCATAGCCGGCCATGGCGGCGGTGATGCAGGTGAGGATCATGGACATGACGGCCATGAACACGGTGTTGATCATCCAGCGGATGGCAGCGGGAGCGGTGGGGCCTACCGAGAAGTAGATGGGCTCGCCGTTAGCGCTGAACTTGGAGCCAAAGGGCACAGCCAGCTGCCACAGCGGGGCGCTCTTGCCGGAAAACAGCTTCTGATAGTTGGTCAGCACCCACTGGCTGGGCCACCATTCCGGGGTGGTGGCGTTGATGGCGGCACCGGTCTTGAAGGAACCGGTGATGATCCAGTACAGCGGGAAGGCGAACAGCACCGCAACGATGCTGATGAGGATCAGCGTCAGGATCATGTAGGCGCTCATCTTCTTGAGCTTGCTGGGGTGACGCTTCAACGGTTTTTGCTTTTTTGCAGCGGCATTTGCACTCATTGTCCGGCACCTCCTTTAATTATCCTGGTTGCCCAGCTTGAACTGGACAGCCGACAGAATGGCGATGATGACTGCCAGCACAACACCCATTGCGTTGCCGTAGCCGTAGCGGTACAGCTTGAAGGCGGTGTAGTAGATGTAGTACATGATGGTATCGGTGCTGTGGTTGGGGCCGCCGGAAGTCAGCAGCTGGATCAGCGCAAAGCACTGGAAGGAGTTGATGGTGGTAATGACCAGAATGTACAGGGTGGTGGGCATGATGGCGGGCCACTTGATCTTCCAGAAACACTGGAAATCGGTGGCACCGTCCACTTCTGCGGCTTCCACGATGGACTGGTCCACGTTGCCCAGAGCGGAAACGTACAGCACGATGGGCTGGCCCACAGAGGTGGTGAGCAGGATCAGGATGATGCAGCCCAGAGCAAAGCGCTCATCGCCCAGCCAGTTGATGTTCTTGTCAATGAGGCCCAGAGTCTTGCCCAGATAGTTGAAGATGCCATAGTAGTTGTTGTACATCCACTTCCACACCACGGTAACAGCCACAGAGCCGGTGACCACAGGCAGGTAGAACACGCAGCGGAAAAGGCTGGTAGCCCACTCGGGTAGGTCTACGATGGCAGAGGAGACCCACAGCGAGAAGGCGCAGGTGACGGGCACCGACACCACCACGATGATGAAGGTGTTCTTTAAGGCACCCAGAAAGATGGGGTCTGTGAACAGTTCCTTATAGTTTGCAAGCCCCACAAAGATGTCGGCACGGTTCATGGTGGAATCGAAGAAGCTGGTCACCACGCACAGCACCATGGGGTAAATGACGAAGCCCAGAAAGAAGATCAGGCTGGGCAGCAGGAAGCAATAGGAAGCGAAGGTCTCGCGCCGTACCAGCGCACTGCTGCGCTTAGGCTCTTTGATCGCCGTTTTTGCAGCCAAGAGAATCACCGTTCCTTTCGGTTATGATTTTTTTTTTACAAATAAAGCCCCTCCCTCGTCGGGATCTTCGAGGAAGGGGCGAAGCGTCAATAATTATCTGCCCCCGGCAGAGTGGATGGGCTTATGCCTGTGCGGCAGCGTTTGCGTTGTCCACAAAGGTCTTGACGGCAGTCTCGACATCCTCACCAGAGCCGACGCGCTGCAGCATGTTCCACCACTCGGTACGTGCGGTTGCCCAGCCCGGAGTGATCTGGTAGTAGTCGCCCAGATAAGCCATGAACTTGCTGTACTCGCTCATGATCTCGTTGTCGGCGTAGATATCGCCCACGCTGGTGCGGACCGGGAAGTAGGTGGAAGCCAGCACGCTGTCCTTGACCTGATCGGGGTCGGCCGCGATGAAGTCGATGAAGGTCCTGGCTGCTTCGATCTTGGTCTCGTCGCCGTTATCAAAGATGCCGAAGCCCCAGATGCCGCCGCACAGCTTCGGGTCGCCGCTGTCGGTGGGGAAGGCCATGGGGAAGATCTCGTCGCCATCGTTGGTCAGACCGGCGGCGTTGTTGTCGCTGTTGGCCTGCTGTGCAATGTTCCAGCAGAATGCCATCTGCAGGGTGCCGTTGCGGAACAGAGTGATCTCGTCGCCGCCTGCGATGGAAGCGTCAAAGTTGATGCCCTTGGTGTCGTGCAGGGTCTGGATCGCCTTGATGTTCTCGGCGGAGTCGGCGGTGTACTTGGTGTGGGCTGCATCGGTAAAGGTGCCGCCGTACATGTTGTTGATGATGGCGCGGGTGCCCTGGTCGCCGCCCTGACCTGCGCAGTAGATGGCTGCAACGTTCTCGTAACCGCCGTTGTACAGGGCGTCAACGGTCTTCAGGAAGCCGTCGGTGCTCCAGGTATGCTTGTCGGTATCAATGTACTGGTCAGCGCCCACTTCCTTGACCTTGGTCATGTTCACGGCCATGCAGTGTGCGGTCATGCACAGGGGATACTCGTAGTAGTTGCCGGCAGTGTCCTTGCAGGCGGACTCAACGGACTCGTAGATGTCCTTCTTGGCATCGTCGGTCCACAGGTCGTTCAGCGGAGCCATAACGCCCTTTGCGCCCCAGTTTGCAACCAGACGCTCGGGACCTTCCATGATCAGATCAGGTGCGCTGCCACCCTCGATGGCGGTGTTCACCTGATCGTCGCCGTTGGTGTAGTCCAGATACTCCACAGTGACCTTGATGTCAGGATACTTTGCGTTGAAGCTGGAAACCAGACCCTGAACGGTCTCGTCATTGCCCCAGCCGCCGATGGGGTATGTCCACAGCTTGATGCTGGTGGAAGAAGCAGCTGCGCTTGCAGCGGTAGAACCTGCGGTGGAAGCAGCAGTGCTGGTGCTTGCAGAAGAGCCGCCGCATGCGGCCAGAGCGCCGGCTGCGCCCAGAATGCCAGCGGCCTTCAGGAACGAACGGCGGGAAATGCAGTTTTTCATAGTAGTTTCTCCTTCGCATTCAAGATGCTTCACGTTGTTGGCGGCCTGCCGTGCCAGCGGCCGCTCTTGATGGCTCCATTATAGAAAAATATTTTCATTTTGTCCATTCATGGTTTTCATAAATTTTCAGAATGACAGTGTACATTGTGCACAAAAGCGTGGGATATATGTTGAAATGCAAAGAAAACCTTGCTTTACTCTTCTGGAATTATTACAGAATGGTACAAACCCACAAAAACGATAGTGAAAATATTTTTCTAAACAAAAATGCAAAATTGAAAGATATTTTCACAAAATGGCCGGTTTTTCCGCCAAAACTGTGTGCTCTGCACAGAACTGCGGGCCAAAATGTGGGCAATGCGTCTCTTGCGAAGCGGGGGCGATTCTTTTATACTTTTTACAAAGGTGAATGAAACGGTCGGCAGCTGATCCGGGTCGGTGAACTGCTGCGCCGGAAAAGAGGAAAAAGAAAAATGGCAACGAATTTTTGGGAGCTGCTGCAGCAGCATCAGGGCGACCTGACAAAATCGGGCCGCACCGTGGCGGACTATCTTGTGCAGCATGCGGCAGAGGCACAGTATCTGTCCATCTCCTCGCTGGCAAAGGAGTGCTGTGTGGCAGAGGCAACGGTGTTCCGCTTCTGCCGGGCGCTGGGGTTTGAGGGCTATCATGAAATGCGCATTGCGCTGGCGCAGGCCAACGCCACCGGTGCACTGGTCAACCAGCATGTGCCGGAGCCGGATGCCGACACGGCAACTTTGTGCGAGCACGCCAGCGCCCTGCTGATGACTACTATCAACGGCACCCAGAACAATCTTTCGCCGGAGGCGGTGGACAAGGCTTCGGAGCTGATGCACAAGGCCCAGCAGGTGTACTGCCTTGGTCAGGGCGGCAGCATGTATATTGCAAATGATATCTGCGCCCGCTTTGCCTGCATCTCCACCAAGTTCCGCACGGCAGGCGACAGCCATATGCAGCTGATCACGGCCAGCCTGATGACCCCGGAGGATGTGGTGCTGTTCGTTTCCTATTCCGGCGCTACCCGCGATATGCTGGAAACGCTGCGCGCGGCCAAGGCGGCGGGCGCAAAGATCATTCTGCTCACCCATTATGAGGATTCGCCCGGCGCAAAGCTGGCGGATATCGTGCTGCTGTGTGGTGCGCAGGAAAGCCCGCTGGACTCCGGCAACATCCCGGTCAAGGTGGCGCTGCTGTATGTGGCTGAAGTGCTGGTGCTGCGCTACACCATGGACGACCCCGAAAATGCCAACGCCGCACAGGATCGCACCAGTGAAGCACTGGCGGTCAAAATGCTGTAAAAATATTGCCCGCAAGGCCCCCGCAGATCCCGTGTTCTGTGGGGGCCTTGGCATATCCGGCAAAGGGTGCGTAAAATCTGTTTCTGATCTTTTTCAAAAAAAAATAGACATCATCTTTTCGATGAAGTCTATTTTTCTTTAGCCTCTTAACTTAACGGCATTGGGCGAATGCCTGATGGGCTTTTATGCCGGTGGTGAGGGTCTCCCGCGCACTGAGCAACAGCCCGCAGGGCTGATTGCTCCCCTGCTGTGCAGGGTCGTGCTGTTCGACCCGCTCACACGCCGCAGATAAAAAGAAAGCCCCCCAGACAAGCTGGAGGGCTTCCTTTTTATGCCGGTGGTGGGGGTCGAACCCACACGTGTTATTAGCACAAGGGATTTTGAGTTTTGGGGAGGGTTTTCCATTTGGTGTCATCTGGTGCCCGACTTTAAAGCGAAAAAGCAACAGTACATCGAATGAATTTTTGATAAATCTACGATTTTTCGTTACGTTTCCCCTCGGCTCCGATTTCTCGATTTGGAAGGCAAAAAAGGAAATTGGAGGGATGTTCAGGAGGGATGCAGAGCCTGTCATTCAGGACTGTGCACACAGGCTTTTTTCTTTTTTTGGAAAATATTTCAAACCCGTGCAATTCCGAGGGCGGCTCATTTGTATCCAGAATGAAGCGACAAAACCGGGTGCACACCCCGGCAGCGACACACAATAAGAAGAGGGGATATATTATTATGAAAAAGACGGTTTCTGTTTGCATGACGGCTGTGATGGCTCTTTCCCTGCTGGCAGGCGGCGCGGTACAGGCATACGCACTTTCGGCAGAGACGGTGGAACCAGTTTCTGCTGTGGCTGAGGAAAACTGTATTTCCAGCAGCTGGAAGCGTGCTTCCGACCCGGCACTGACCGAGAAAGTCCGCAAAGTGTTCGACAAGGCCTTTGAAGGTCTGGAGGGCGTTTCCTACACGCCCGTGGCCCTGCTGGCAAGCTGTACCACCAGCTCCGGTATCCAGTACCGCATTCTGTGCAAGGCGACTGTCGTCGTACCGGGCGCACAGGAAGAATATGTGGTGGTCACGCTGCAGCGCGGCTGGCTGGGCAAGGCAGAAATTCTGGACATCGGCGACCCGCTGTGCCTGACAAATCTGGACTACAAGGAAGACGCTGTAGGCTCTTGGCAGGAAGCGGAGTCCCCCGCCATGACGGAGGAAGCTACGGCGGCGTTCAACAAGGCCACCGAGGGCTTTGTGCCGGTGGCTCTGTTGAGCACCCAGACCGTGGCAGGCACGAACTACCGCATCCTGTGCGAAGCAACCACGGTTTATCCGGGTGCTGAGATGCACTATGCCGTCGTGAACGTGTATGAAAGTCTGGAAGGCAATGCCAACATCATCAGCGTGACCGATGGATATGTGAGCTAAGGGAGAGTTTTTGATTCAGAAGGTCCTCCGCTGCACCTTGGGGATATTCAGCGGAAACATTTATTTGGATATTGCAAACAAGCCAGATCAGCGGGTCTGGCTTGTTTGCTGTTCCACGGAGTGGGGACGTGAAGGAAAAGTGCTCCGCAGTATAACCTCAAAGCTGTGAGCCTTTTTATTTGACTCGTCCCTTTTCTGTTATCACTCTGCCTGTATCTCTTCCACCAGCGGCAGATAGTCGGCACAGTATTTTCGGTATAGCGGCTGCACCAGCTGCCGGAAGTTCTGCATTTCTTCTTCGGGCAGCGGCAGTTCCTGGCACCCGCCAGCCAATGCCGCTTTTCGGGCAGCTGTTTCCTCCTGCGCCCAGAGCTGGCGCTCGTATTGCGCCGATGCCCGGGCGCACGCTTGCAGGGTCTGCCGGTATTCCTCCGGCAGTGCATCCCATGTGCGGCCGGAAGCCAGCTGCACCTCCGGTACGCGGCTGTGCTCATCGGCCATGTAGTACCGTGCCACCTTGTAGTGCTCCATGGAATAGTAGGCCGGCCAGTTGTTTTCGGCGGCATCGATCTGCCCGGTCTCAAGCGCCGAGTAGACGTCGCTGTACGCCGTGGTCTCCGGCACTGCACCCAGCAGGCGGATCATGTCGATCACGATCTGCGAATCCTGCACGCGGATGGTCTTGCCCTGCAGATCGCTTAGGCTGCGCACCGGCTGACGGGCATAAAACGAGCGGGCACCCGCGTCGTACCAGCTCAGGCCCACGCGCCCCTGCGCGGTAAAGTCCTGCAAAAACTCAGCCCCGATGCTGCCGTCCAGCACGCGCCACATGTGGTCGGCATCCCGGTAGAGATACGGCAGCAGCAGCACGTTGAGCCGGGGCAGATCGTCCGTGACCACCGAGAGCGACACACGGGCAAAATCTACGCCGCCAATGGCAAGCTGTTCCCACACCTGCTGTTCCGAGCCGTACTCGCCGTTCGCCTTGACCTGAATGACCACCTTGCCCCCGGTCTGCTGCTGCACAAGGTCTGCAAAATACTGCGCGCCCTGCGTAGTGGGGTACCCGGCGGGCTGGTTGTCGGCATAGGTCAGCACATAGTCCGGTGTGGTCTGCGGCTTTGCGGCACAGCCTGCCAGCTGCAAAGCTGCAAAGGCCAGCCCGGCTAAAAAAGTCCGTCTGCGCATGGTGTCTCCCTCCCTTTGCAGATAGTATAGCGCACAAGACTGCCTTTGTGCAAGAGACAGGAAAAGGCGGTGCCCGCCGCAAAGCAGGTACCGCCTTTTAGGAGAAGAAAAAGAAGATGTCTCAATTACATCAGGCCCATTGCCTGCGGCAGTGCGGTAGACACTGCCGGGATAAAGGTGACCAGCAGCAGGCCGCCGATGATAGCCACATAGTACATAAGCATGTACGGCATGACCTTGGAAAGCGAGGTGCGGCCCACCTTGATGCCCACGAACAGGGCGTTGCCCACAGGCGGGGTGATGTTGCCGATGCACAGGTTATACACGAGGATCAGACCGAACTGGATGGTGCTCATGCCAAAGCTCTGGCAGATGGGCAGGAACAGCGGGGTGAAGATGAGGATGGCCGGGGTCACATCCATAAAGGTGCCGGACACCAGCAGGATCACGTTCATGATGAGCAGGATGATGTACTTATTGCTGGTCAGGCTCAGCAGGGCTGCTGCAACCGCATCCGGGATCTGCAAAAAGGCCATGACCCAGCCCAGAATGTTGGAAACGCCTACAAGGAACACCACCATGCCGGACATCTTGGCAGAGTCCACGAGGATCTTCCACAGGCTCTTCAGGTTGATGGAGCGGTAGCAGAAAGCAAGGATCAGCGCATAGACAACGGCAATGGCAGAGCCTTCGGTGGCAGAGAACACACCGCCGATGATGCCGCCGATGACCACGATGATCAGGGACAGGGAAGGCAGAGCGCGCAGGGTGCAGATGCCGAGATTTTTCCAGTCAAACTTACCGGGGGTGCCTTTATAGCCCAGCTTGACCGCCAGCAGCACGCCCACCACGCAGCAGCACAGCGCCCAGATGATGCCGGGAATGTAACCGGCCATGAACAGCGCAGCCACAGAGGTGCCGCCGGATGCCAGCGAGTAGGTGATCAAGGCGTTGGACGGCGGGATCAGCAAACCGGAGCAGGAGGAAGCAGCGTTGGTGGCAGCGGTCACGGCGGGGTCGTAGCCCTGCTCCTCGGCACCGTCGCGGATCATGGAGCCAACGGCAGCAGCCGCAGCGGAAGCAGAGCCGGAGATGGCGCCGAACAGGGCGTTGGTGCCGATGTTGGTCACCAGCAGTGCGCCGGGCATCTTGCCCAGAATGGCCATGACGAAATCCACCAGACGCTTGGCGATGCCGCCCTGATTCATGATGTTGCCGGCCAGAATAAAGAACGGGATGGCGGTCAGGCTGAACTTGCTCATGCCCACAAAGGTGCGCTGGGCAGCGGTCAGCACGGCCACGTTCAGGTCGATGGAAGAAAGGATGGCAGTCAGAGAAGAGACTGCAATGGCGTACGAGATGGGCACGCCGAGGAACAGCAGCACCAGCAGCACTGCCAGAATTACGAGTAACGCTTGAATTGCCACAGCTTAGTCCTCCTTATTTTCCTTGTCGGCATCGGCAGCCATTTCGGCTTCCACCTTTGCAAAGTCTGCATCCTCCGGGGTATCCAGACAGATGGAGCCGTTGGCGATGCCGATAATGTTCAGCACGGAATACACCAGAATGATCACGCCGCAGATGGGCATGACCCAGTAGAACACGCCCACGGCAACGCCCAGCGAGGAGGTCTGCTGTCCCATAGCCAGCTGGGACACCTGAAAACCGCCGAACACCAGAATGGTCGCAGAGAAGATGAAGGCGATGACCTCAGCAAAGATGTGGAACGCCTTGCGCATGGTGGGGTTGAATCGGTCCACCAGCACGGGAATGTTCATGTGGCCGCGCTCGCCGGAGACGATGGTGGCACCCAGCATGGTGCTCCAGCCGAACAGATAACCCACCAGTTCCTCCGACCATGTGGAGGGAGAGTTGAAGATATAACGCACGATGACCTGATAGGTGGTCAGCACCACCATGACCGTCATGCTCAGACCTGCCAGCAGGTTGAGCACCTTGTTCAGGGTATTTCTCAGTTTTTCCATGATGCTCCTCCTCAGTCCGCAGTGTGGGCAGCGTTGTGCTGCTGGATCAGGTCATAAATGGGCTGCAGTTCCGGGTTTGCTGCCAGCACGGAATCGTGCAGGGGGGCCATAGCCTCCTGAAACGGTGCAGTGTCCGGGTAAATAAAGTTGACGTGCTGCTCGTTCTCGGCCTTATCTTTCGCCTCAGCCACAGCATCCTCCCAAGCATCCTGCTCGGTGCGCTTCACGATCTGGAAGCCCTCTTCAAAGATCGCGCGCTCCTCGTCGCTGAGTTCGTTCAGGAAGGCGTAGTTTGCCACCAGCAGATCCGGCACCATCTGGTGCATATCGTAGGAGTAATACTTGCAGATATCGCCGTGACCGTTATCGGTCAGAGCCAGCTCGTTGTTTTCGGCACCATCCAGAATACCGGCCTGCAGTGCGGTGTACACATCGCCGAAGCCCATGGGCGTAGCGGTGCCGCCCAGCAGACGCATCATTTCCACGTTGGTGGGCGACTGCTGCACGCGGATCTTCAGACCCTTCAGGTCGGAGGGCTGGTTGATGGGGGTCTTGATGGTGTAGAAGTTGCGGGTGCCGGCATCCAGCCATGCCACCGTCTCCAGACCGGCCTTGGAAGTGGTCTTGAAAATGGGGTCCGTCACCTCGGGGTCGTCCATCGCCTCGTGGTAGGCTTCTACGCTGGAGAACAGGTAAGGCAGGTTGAAGATCTGGTATTTGGCGCTGAAGGTCTCCATGATGGCAGTGGACGCCACCACAAAGTCGATGGCACCGGTCTGGGTCAGCTGCACCATTTCGGTCTGGGAGCCCAGCAGTTCGCTGGGGTACACCTCCACGCGGTACTTGTCGCCCAGCTTCTCGTTGATGTAGTTGGCAAAGGCTTCCAGTCCAAGATGATCCGGGTGGGTCTGGGACTGCACATGGCCGATGCGCACGATCTTGCGGTCGTCACCGGAGCCGGCACCGCAGCCGGTAAGCATCATGCTGCTGGTCAGTGCCGCCGCGCCCATCAGCGACAGAAACGTTCTTCTCTTCATGAATGGCATCCTCTCTTTTCACGTTTTTTCTATGATTGTATTTTAACAACTCGTTCATTTTTGCGAAACCGGATTATTTTGTGAAACGCAGTACGATTTTGTCTTTGTTGTATCCAAGTACAATTTTTGTGTTTTTTGGACGAAAAAAACTGGCAAAAACAAAAAAGCACCCGTTCCTCTCCTGTTCACAGGCAGGAAAGAACGAGCGCTTCTTTTGGATCCGATTTATCCTTGTGCCGCTTTTTCCGCTGCGGCTACGCGGTATTCCGAAGGGGTCTGGCCGGTCAGGCGCTTGAACACCCTTGTAAAATAGTTGGCGTCGCTGTAACCCACAGCAGCGCCGATATCCTTCAGGCTCAGGCGCGGGTCCAAAATCAGCTGGCGCGCCTTGTCCACCCGGTATTCGTTCAGGTAGGCCGAAAAGTTTACCTTAAAGCACTGCTTGAACAGCTTGCAGAAGTAGGCGTCCGAGTAGCGCAGCGCAGCGGCGGCATCCTGCATGGAGATATCCTCCCTATAATGAGCGTCGATGAAGCGGCTGATCTCGGCACGGATGATGGCGGTGCGCATATCCTCGTCCTCTTCCCGGCGGAGAGGCTCTGCAGGCGCAGGGGGCTGTGCCGGGTGGGCAGGCAGCGGCACCGACACCTGCCGGATGGCATCCTCCACCGCGAATACCAGTTCCTGCTCGTTGTAAGGCTTGAGCAGATAGTCCATCGCCCGCACAGAGATCGCCTGCCGTGCGTAGTCGAACTTATCAAAGCCGGTCAGGAACAGGATGGCGCAATTTTTGTCTGTTTCACGGATCTTGCGCGCCACCTCCAGCCCGGTGAGACCCGGCATTTCAATGTCCAGCACAGCCACCTGCGGCGCTTCGCGGGCAAAAATTTCCAGAGCCTCTCTGCCGTTTTTGGCTTCATACAGGCTTATCAGATCTCCCAGATACTTCTGCAAGGTCCGGCACAGCACCTTGCGCTCGATCAATTCATCCTCTGCCACCAGCAATTTGCACTTCACGAGAGCGTCTCCTCCTTTTCTTCCGACTGCTGCGTTTGCGGTAGTTCAAACCGCACCACCGTGCCATGACCTGCGCGGCTGTACACCTGCATTTTACCGCCCGGATACAGCATCCCGATGCGGCGGGAAATATTGCCAAGGCCAATGCTGCGGCCGGTCTGCTCGCTCTGGGCAATTTTTGCCTGCACGGCGTCCAGTTCCTCTGCGGTCATCCCATTGCCGTTGTCCGCGACCGTGAGCACCAGCACCTTGTCCTGCATCCATGCCCGCAGCAGGATGCGTCCACCTTCCTCGCGGGACTTGAGCCCGTGCGAGTAAGCGTTTTCCACCACCGGCTGCAGCATAAAGGACGGCACCAAAACCGCCGCAGACTGTACATGGATGCTTTTTTCTACGGTAATGCGTCCATCGAACCGCATTTGCTGCAAATAAATGTAGTCCTCCAGCCCGTCCAGTTCCTCCTCCAGCGTGATCTGCTGACGCTTGGTGCGCAGGTTGTGCCGGAACAAACTGCCCAGATGCACGATCATCTGGTCGGTGGTGGCAGCATCCTCCAGCCGTGCCATACAGGAGATCATGTTCAGGGTGTTGAACAGAAAATGCGGATTCACCTGACTTTTAAGCACCTCCAGCCGGGTGTGCTCCAGATCTTTTTCCAGTGCAAGGTTCCGCACCTCTTCCCGGTGCAAAGCCTGCTGGGTGGTCAGCTGCTGCGCCATGGCGTGCTTCATCTGGTTGAAGGTTCCCGTCAGCCGCCCCACCTCGTCGCTGCTTTTCACCGGTAGGTCCGGTCTGGAAAAATCGCCCTCGGCAATGCTGCGGGAAGCCTGCGCCAGCCGCAGCAGCGGACGCACCACCGCGCGGCTCAGCACCCGGATGAGCAGCAGCACCAGTACAGCCGCCGTCAGGAACAGCCCCAGATACAGCCACGGCAGATGCCGGATGTGAGCCGCCGTGCTGCTGTAAAGGGCGTTTTCCTGTTCCAGCGTGGCCTGTGTCAGACGTAGCGCATACTCGGCAAGGTAGTCCTGCAGTGCCATCACATGGTACATCTGTTCAATATAGGTATCTGCCGAGGGGGAAAGCTGCAAAAAGGCATCCCGCTCCTGCCGATAGCCCGCATACCCTTGCAAAAGATTCCATGTGCGGGCATAGCGCTCCTCGCCGATGCGGGCATAATCGAAGGGCAGGGCCGCAAGGCTCTGCTCGGAAGCGGTGCAGGCGGCGGTATAGGCCTGTTCGGTTTCAGAAGTAGGCTGGCGCACATAGCGAGCAAAGGCCTGTGTTTCGTCCTTGAGGGCGTTTTGCACCGTGTAGCAGACGGCGTTGTCGGCCAGCAGCATATCAAAGGAGCGTACCGTCCACTGACCTGCCATGGTAGCAATGCCAGTAGAAAGCATGGTGACCAGCAAAATCGCGGCAAGCCATGCCGTGACCTTGCGGCGCAGGGAGATACCGCCCTGCGCGGTTTTGTTCCGTGCCATACGCTTTCCCTCCTGTCCTTGCAGCACCCGGCCTTTTTTATAAGTATAATAATCTCCCGGGGAAAGTGCAACTGCAAAAAAGCACCGGCTTTCGTAAGGGAGCCGGTGCTTGCAGGCAATGTGCCAGGCTGTCAGCGGGTCAACAACTGAAAATGATTCCGCATCTTCCCAGAAAACACCAAAGTATAAGAAACTGAGCAGAAAAAGAAAAGCAGCCCAAAACCTTTCGATTTCGAGCTGCTTGCTATGCCGGTGGTGGGGGTCTCCCGCGCACTGAGCAACAGCCCGCAGGGCTGATTGCTCCCCTGCTGTGCAGGGTCGTGCTGTTCGACCCGCTCACACGCCGCAGATAAAAAGAAAGCCCCCCAGACAAGCTGGAGGGCTTCCTTTTTATGCCGGTGGTGGGGGTCGAACCCACACGTGTTATTAGCACAAGGGATTTTGAGTTTTTGTCCTCATCTTCCATCTGGTGTCATCCAGTGATATCTAGTGATATCTGGTTCCCACTGTGCAAAGGCAAAATTCACGCCTCAACGAACAATAATTTGAAATATCCACGATTTTTCGATGCGTTTTTCCTCTACTCTGTTTTTTCGGTTTGGACCGCCCAAATGGAAATTGGAGGGATGTTCAGGAGGGATGCAGGGCAAAACGCTCCTCTGCTTAGGCACAAAACGAAAGGAAAGTCAAGGATAATGAATCAAAATCAAGCAAAAGAGTATTATAAAAAATTATTTGTGAACTATCCTGATGTGCTGTCTGTCGAAGAAGCAACAACTTTACTCGGTTTCAAAAGCCAGACTGCCATCATCAGAAGAATCCATCAACATAGAATTCGCTGCCTGAAAGTCGGACGATCTTTTATGATCCCGAAAGAATATCTCATCGACTATCTTTTGGATAGCTAAATTATACAGCCATTATATTACATAGCGCACCACTTTTCAATAAGAAAAGAGTGCGCTTTTTATTTTCAAACGAAAGGCGGTCGATTTTTTGAACACAAGCTGGAGCAAAACGTTGAAAAAGCCACATGACCCTTGACTACTTCTACGGACAAGCCGGAGAGCTGTTCTCCTTCTACCGCATTCCAAAGGCTCTTTTTCAGGAGCCACGGTTCCAGAGCCTGTCAACCGATGCCAAGACCCTGTACGGTATCCTGCTGGACCGCATGAGCCTGTCCGTGAAAAACGGCTGGCTGGACGAGCAGAACCGGGTGTTCATTATCTTCACGATAGAGGATGTCAAGAGGGCGTTGTGTTGCGCAGACAACAAAGCGACCAAGCTGCTCCGGGAACTCGAAAAGTTTGGTCTGATTGAACGAAAACGCAGAGGTTTGGGAAAGCCAAGTTTGGTGTATGTGAAGAACTTTTCGGCAGAATCGTCAAAATCAATATTCCAGAATCGTGATTTTCACGATTCTGGAGGCTTCAAAAACGCAAGTCAAGACCCTTCAAAATCACGATGTAATAAGACTAAAGAGAATGATACTGAAATGTGTGAGACTGATCCATTCTATTCTGAAGAAGCGGATGGGATGAGTAAACGCACCCAACTGGAAGAATATTTTTCGCAGTCTTTGGAGGTGGAACTTCTGCTCCGGCTCTGCCCGGATGATGAGGATACCATCTATCAGATCGTAGATTTGTTGGTGGACACCTGCGCTACCAACCGCAAGCTGCTGCGCATTGCCGGGGACGATAAGCCCGCCGAGGTGGTACGCAGTCGCTTTATGAAGCTGAACGCTGACCATATCCGCTTTGTGCTGAAGTGCCTTGCAGAAAACAGCAGCCCGATCCGAAACATGAAACAATACCTGCTCGCTTCTCTGTATAACGCACCCACCACGATGCAGCTTTCCTACCAGAACCAAACCAACCACGACTTAGCGATGCGGAGGTGATAAAAATTTCAAAGAAAGCAACTACGATTGCCATCGTCAACCAGAAAGGCGGCACCGGCAAGACCACCACCTGTGAAAATTTGGGCGTTGGACTTGCAGCCGAAGGCAAAAAAGTTCTGCTGGTAGATGCTGACCCACAGGGCAGCTTGACCATCAGCATGGGCTGGCAGCAGCCCGATGAACTGCCCACTACCCTTTCCACCCTGATGGCAAAAGCCATGAATGACCAGAGCATTCCGCCCGGTGAAGGCATCCTGCACCATGCAGAGGGCGTTGACCTGATTCCAGCAAACATCGAACTTGCAGGGCTGGAAGTTTCCCTTGTCAACTGCATGAACCGGGAAAAGATGCTCAAACAGGTGTTGGAGGGTGCAAAGCACGACTACGATTTCATTCTGCTGGATTGCACCCCTTCCCTTGGGATGCTGACCGTCAATGCACTGGCAGCAGCAGACACCACCTTGATTCCCGTGCAGGCGCAGTATCTGTCTGCAAAGGGTCTGGAACAGCTTTTGCAGACTGTGCAGAAAGTCCGGCGGCAGATCAACCCCAAGCTGAAAATCGAGGGCATCCTGCTGACCATGACCGACAGCCGCACCAACTATGGACAGCAGATCGACAATCTGATCCGGGGTGCTTACGGCAGCAAGATCAAAGTGTTCGACCAGACCATTCCCCGGTCTGTCCGCGCTGCGGAGATCAGTGCCGTGGGTAAGAGCATTTTCCAGCACGATCCCAGAGGCAAGGTGGCAGAAGCCTATAAATCTCTGACAAGGGAGGTGATGGCGAATGCCGAAAAACAGCTTAAACGTGTCGCTGAAAGGGGCAGATGACATTTTCTCCACGGAAGAATCCCGACAGGAGCAACAACGGGAACAGGTTCAGCAGATTCCCATCGGAGAGCTGTTCCCTTTCAAGAATCATCCCTTTAAGGTTTTGGATGATGAGTCCATGCAGCGCACAGTGGAAAGTGTAGAACAGTACGGTGTACTATCTCCTCTGATCGCCCGCCCACGCCCGGAAGGTGGCTATGAGATCATCTCTGGGCACCGCCGTCAGCACGCTGCACAGCTTGCCGGACTGGATGCGCTGCCGGTCATTGTCCGCAACATGGATGATGATGCCGCCGTTTTGCTCATGGTGGACAGCAATCTCCAACGTGAAAACATCTTGCCCAGTGAAAGAGCTTTCGCCTACAAAATGAAGCTGGAAGCGATAAAAAATCAAGGTGCTAGGTCGGATTTAACTTCTGGACAAATTGTCCAGAAGTCGAAGCTGTCCATTGAACGAGTTGCGGAAGATGCTGGCGAGGGATATAAAACCGTCCAACGGTTTATCCGCCTGACCAACCTCGTCCCCGAACTGCTGGACATGGTGGATGAAAAGAAAATTGCCTTCAATCCCGCTGTGGAGTTGTCCTATTTGGACGAAGCCCAACAGCGGGATTTTTTAGAAGCCATGAACGACACCCAGAATGCTCCATCCCTTTCCCAAGCACAGCGGCTCAAAAAGCTGGCGCAGGAAGGTCACTTCTCGTATGACGTTGCCTTTGCGGTCATGGGAGAAGAGAAAAAGGACGAGCTGGACAAAGTGGTCATCAAAAACGACACCCTGCGGAAATATTTTCCTCGCAGCTATACACCCAAACAGATGGAGGACACCATCATCAAGCTGCTGGATCAGTGGCAACGCAAACAGCAGCGGCAGAACGAACGCTGACTTATACCGTAACGAAAGACCCGATGAGGTCTTTTTCTTTTGCAATCAAAAGGAGAAAAGCCTATGAAAAACAACGCTACCCGTACCATCCGCTCCGAAGAGATCACCATTGATGTGCGTATCTGCGCTGCGCTGGCGACAAATCGGGGCGGTGAGGTCTACCTCGCAGCCATTGCCCCGGATATGGAGCTGACCGTCATCACGCTGGACGAGGCTCCCGACATCCTGCCCTGCTTTGAGGAGGACGATGCCTGCCTGAACCTTCCCAACACTTCGCTGCTGCTCTGCTACAACCCGGCGCAGGTGCTGAAGATGGGCGGCAAGCACTACCTGACCGGCCCGGTGATTCTGGTCCGCACCAACATGGACGGCGAGGTCATCTCGCTGACCATTGATGAGGTCTACCTGTTCCAGAAGTATCTGGCAAGCCACAGCATCACCCTGATGGCAGATGACCAGAAGCTGCCCTGCATCTGCATCGACTGAGGTGTGTCATGCTGAACTTTTTTATCGGATTCGCATTTTTCGAAGCGGGTGCTATTTTCGGATTCTTCGTGGCGGCTCTGATGCAGGCGGCACGGAGCGGTGAGATCGGACTGAACGGAAAGGAGGATTCGCATGGCTGAAAACACCCTGTCGGTGCTGAAAATTGCACCGGGACAGTATCCGCAGCAGGTCGAGATTGACAACAACCTGAAAGCCTTGCAGCAGGCGGTGGGCGGTTCCATCGGCGCAAGCTACCCTTTTGAAGATCCAGTTGCCATCGTTTACAACGATGACGGCAAGCTCATGGGACTGCCCTTGAACCGTGCCCTTCGGGATGAAAACGGAGAAATGTATGATGCCGTTGCCGGGACTTTTCTCGTGGTGGGGCTGGGTGAGGAGGATTTTGCTTCCCTGACCCCGGAGATGGCGCGGAAGTACGAGCAGCTTTTCCATCAGCCGGAAGCCTTTCTGAAACTGGGCAACCGTCTGCTGGTGCTGCCGGTGCCTGATGAACCTCCGGCAGAAAAGCCCCGCACCAAGCCTCCGGCAGAGCATGACCGCTAAAAGCATCCTACTGCACGGGAGACTAACTATTAAAAGTCAAGCCCCAAAATGAAAAAATCCGCCAACCGACCGCTGCCCCTGACAAACAGCATTC